>NZ_JBZFUI010000002.1:0-262582 GCF_058314295.1 Streptococcus sp. ALY_208
TCACTGCCTCGTACAACAAAGTAGGTCTGGTGGGTATCCTGATTAATAGCCTCAGTATCAGAGACATAGTAGGCATTGTAGCCCGTCTTCTCATTATCCAACATCCCTTCTTGATCGGGCTGAAGGTAGACAACCCCCTCATTAGGTAGGTCTGTCCCACCGCCTTGGGTGACTTGACCATTGTAAGTCACATCTTGGGAAAAATCTATTTTCTCTACCTTCGTTTTACTCTTTTTAGGGAGACTAATTGGTCTTTCTGTGTAGGCAGATTGCGCTAATGAAGCAAGAATATTATCAAAATTTTCTAAATTCCAACTCAAAATAAATCCTTTCTTTTACTACTCTCCGTATATATCCCAGATATTACCTTTATCAATCATAGGGGGATTTAGCATGCCAATTAATTCTATATCTGGCATATCGTCTTCGTGCTCTAAATAGAAATCAACCGTAAATTTGGTGTTTGGCAACTCGTTAAACTTACCACTCAAAGATAAATTATATCCTCCACCTTGTGGTGTTCCATTACCAGATTGCTCAACCATCATGCTATCCCAATCAATCTGAATCGATTCGATTTTAGAATTCTGTGATTTCACAAAATCTATAATTTCCTGCTTATGATCCTTGAGGTAAGCCAGTTGCTTTTTCTTAACTGCTTCTTCATCATCTTGTTCTTGCTTGGTTTCCTTTTGCGATGAAGACGCTACTGGCTCATCTCCATTAAAAATACGCCTGACCTCATCATATTTATCTAATCCCATAATTATTCCTCCTATTCCTAAAATACTTACTGTCGCTAAACTCACCAATGTCACTTTGGTACTTCTTTTCATAAAACCTCCTTCAATAACGTTGGGTGTGAACTGTCACCACCGATAAAGACAATACCATTTATTGCTCTTATCGCTGGTCACAGTAATTCATATTATCTCTAACCACAAAGTAAGTGTGGTGGGTATCCTGATTGATGGTTTCATTTTCGGGCAGGTAATAGGCATTGTAGCCGGTATCTTTATCTTCCAGCAAGCCGTCTGGATCGGGCTGGAGATAAACAATTCCATCGTCGTTGGGATCGTTCGGGTCATAGTACTGACCGCCTTCTGTAAGATTGCCATCTTTATCTCTAGCGTCTTGAGGAAAGTTAAACCCAATAGATTCACCCGAATCAAGCTTTCTTCTATCTTCTTTACTTAAGCTATCGTAATCAAAAACAATCGGTCTTTTCTTATATGCTGACTGGGCTAATGAGGCATAAATATTATCGAAACTTTCCAAATTCCAACTTTCACTCAAGATGATCCTCCCCTACTTTTACATATAATCCCAAATACATGCCGTCCAAATCAACCGATTTATCATCATTTATAGGGACATCTACTCGCCAACCTGAGTCCTCAATATTATTAACTCGTCCAAAAACTAGAATAACTTCTCCTCCACCTTGCGGGGTTCCATTTCCTGCTTCAGTCCACTGTGTATCATCCCAATCAATCTGTACACTCTCAACTTTAGGACTTTGTGATTTCACAAAATCTATAATTTCCTGCTCATGCTCTTTAAGATAAGTTAACTGCTTTTTCTTAACCGTTTCCTCGTCATCTTGTTCTTGCTTGGTTTCCTTTTGCGATGAAGACGCTACTGGCTCATCCCCGTTAAAAATGCGCCTGACCTCATCATATTTATCTAAACTCATTACTACTCCTCCTATTCCTAAAACTCCTATAGCAGCTAAACTGATTAATGTAACCTTAGTACTTTTCCTCATAAAACCTCCTTACTCATATTAGGTGCTGTGCTGTCACCACCGGTAAAGACAATACCACCATTGCCCTTAGCGCTGGTCACAATAATCTATATTCCCCCGCACCACAAAGTAGGTGTGATGCGTATCCTGATTGATGGTTTCATTTTCAGACAGGTAATAGGCATTGTAGCCCGTGTCCTCATCCTCCAACAAACGATCTTGATCAGGCTGGAGATAGACAATCCCATCTTTGTCAGGATCGTTAGAGTCGTAGTACTGACCGCCTTCTGTAAGATTGCCATCTTTATCTCTAGCGTCTTGAGAAAAATTAAATCTTACTGACTGACCTGAATCAAGAGCTTTTTTCTGGGCCCCTGTAAGCTGTTCGTAGGTAAAGTTTCCTGGTCTATCCTTATAAGCCGATTCTGCTAAAGAAGCATAAATATTATCAAAACTTTCTAAATTCCAGTTACTCAAATAGACTCACCTCCCACTTCTACATTATGAAGCATAAACATACTATTCATATCAATAGATCCGTCTTCTTTTAATGGAATATCTACTGCCCAACCTGAATCCTCAATATTATTAAATGTTCCATAAACACCAATATAATATTCAGATTCGAAAAGTCCACCATCAGTCCATCGTACATCCGTCCAATCCACTTGAACCGACTCTACTTTAGAGCTCTGCGATTTCACAAAATCCACAATTTCCTGCTCGTGTTCCTTGAGATAAGCAACCTGCTTCTTCTTAACTGCTTCTTCATCATTTTGTTCTTGCTTGGCTTCTTTTTGTGATGAAGATGCTACTAGCTCATCATTCTTGAAGAAACGTTTGACTTCATCATATTTATCTAATCCCATGATTATTCCTCCTATTCCTAAAATGCTTAGCGTTGCTAAACTCACCAATATCACTTTGGTACTTCTTTTCATAAAACCTCCTTCATTAACGTTAGGTGTGAATTGCCACCACTGGTAAAGACAACACCATTATTGCCCTTAGCGCTAATTACAGTATTCTACATGTAGGCTGATTGAGCTAATGAGGCATAAATGTTATCGAAACTTTCCAAATTCCAATTACTCAAATGGGGGTACCTCCTATGCTTATTTGACTGCCTAAAAACATTTCATCCATATTTACCGTTCCATCGTCATTAAGCGGAATATCTACTCCCCAGCCAGAATCCTCAATATTATTGACACGACCATATACATTAATATAATATTCTGACTCAAAAAGCCCACCTTCACTCCATCGTACATCCGTCCAATCTACTTGAACCGACTCTACTTTAGAGCTCTGTAATTTCACAAAATCTATAATTTCCTGCTCATGTTCCTTTAGATAAGCAACTTGCTTCTGCTTAACTGCTTCTTCATCATTTTGTTCTTGTTGTGATGAAGATGCTACTAGCTCATCACTGTTGAAAAAACGTTTGACTTCATCATATTTATCTAAACTCATTATCACTCCTCCTATTCCTAAAACTCCTATAGTAGCTAAACTGATTAATGTAACCTTAGCACTTTTCCTCATAAAGCCTCCTTATAAAACGTTAGGTGTGAACTGTCACCACCGGTAAAGACAACATCATTATTGCCCTTTTGTCAAACCTCTCTAATTTCCAATTACTCAAATGGGATTACCTCCTATTCTAACTTGATTACCGAGAAACATTTCATCCATATTGACGGTTCCATCGTCATTAAGCGGAATATCTACTCCCCAGCCAGAATCCTCAATATTATTGACACGACCATATACATTAATATAATATTCTGACTCAAAAAGCCCACCTTCACTCCATCGTACATCCGTCCAATCTACTTGAACCGACTCTACTTTAGAGCTCTGTAATTTCACAAAATCTATAATTTCCTGCTCATGATCTTTAAGATAAGACAACTGTTTTTTCCTTATAGCCTTTTCTTCTTCCGCTTGCCTTGTCTCATCTTTTTTAATTTCCTGATCTATTTTCTCTCTGATAGAAAGTTGGATATGATTATTAATGGCATTAGCTATTATAAACGTACCTCCTATTCCTCCCAAAACAGCTGCTACTATTAAACTTGATGATATCATTTTAGACTTTTTCCCCATAAAACCTCCTTATTATTTTTATCCTAATGACTCGCCACAGCATGCCAGTGCTCACTAGAACCACAAAGCAAGTCTAGTGAGTAACCTGATTAATGGCTTTCCTATCAAACAGACTCTCCTTGTGCGTCGTAAGTATCTCCTTGCTCAGCTTCGATAGCTTGAGTCAGCTCTTGATAGATTTCCTCGAGTTCTGTGGGGTTAACCCCTGCATTCTTAATCAGATCAACCTGTTTTTGAGCATTTTCTGCTAGGTCAGTGGCTACCCTTTCCTCAAAAGCGATCGCCTTTAGCCTTTCCTCATGGGCTAGGATATAAGTCTCTTTTAGGGATTGCCAGGATCCCTGTAACTCCTTAGCCAAATCAATGTCATTATGGGCTTTCATTTCTGGGAGGATATGGAGTGAAAAACTCCGCACGAACTCTAAAAATTTGAGGGACATCTCCTCTGTTCTCCCTATAAAGTCGGTTCCTTCTTCAGCTTTTTTCTGATAACTTCGTATCAGGCGCTCCCGTTTCATATGAGAAAGAAGCTCCTGTTTAAACCTTTCTTTTTTAGCCTTGTTCGTCATAAATAAACTTCCTTATGTATAGTATGCTACCACTCAAACTCTTTTCTACTATCATTAAGTTTGGATTTTAAGTTTAATTATAGTCAAATAATTGACTATAGTCAACATATTAAGTGTGTTATCTTACTCCTATCACAATAGTTGGGAGGTATTCACATGATTTCATATCGGCCTTTTTATAAGACCTTGTTCAAAAAATCAATGACCGAATATGAACTCATTGTGAAATATGGTATCAGCTCTAATACTATTCACCGAATGAAAAAGGGAGAGGCCATTACCACCAAAACGCTAGATACGCTTTGCCTCGCACTGGAGGCACCTGTAGAGGATATTATTGAATATATTCCAGACTAAACTATGCTACTTTTAAATCAATAAGAGCTTAGGATAACCATTCCTAAGCTCTTATTTTACTGTGGATAAGCTCTACTGATAACTAAAATTGCCTAGTGGATAGATACTCACTTGGCCATCGCTGTCACTCTCCAGAGCAATGCTGTGTTGCAAAGATTGCGTGTAAAGGCGGCTGGTCATTGTCAGCAATCCTTCATTCACAAAGATCTCTATAGCGGATGTATCTGAATAAATGACCAAATCAGACAGATTGTCTATTCTTGCAACTCTCTCATTTCGACCATATCCAGACTGGCCAAGACTTAACCGCAAAAGATTATCCTTGTAAGATAGTTTGACATCTTCTCTCAGTTGGACGGAAAAACTTTTAGGATTCTCAGTAAATGTTACTTGCATTTCAAAAATAGATTCTTCTGTCTGCCATCCTGAAAATGATGTCAATTCCCAATGATGCTCATCCAGCCTAAGCTGCTTAAACTCATCTAGAGGTTTTTGGTAGATATGATGATCCTTGTAGACCAACTCTCTTGGCATGGTTAGGGCATGGATCCAACCGTATTCTACTGTCGGTTGGTTGCTATAGCCTGACTCCTCAGGCATTCCCATCCAAGCTATTAAAATACGTCGTCCCTTATCATCTAAAAATGTCTGAGGGGCATAGAAATCAAAGCCATAATCAAATTCTTTGAAGGCTGACAAGTCATAATCCCCTAGCCAGCCATCCAGCAGGACATAGCCATTTTGAAAAACGTTTTGAAATTTTTCCTCCTGAGCAGGGAGACCTTGGGGGCAGAAGGATAGGATCTTTTGACCGCTCAGTTCGAATAAATCAGGGCATTCCCACATGTAACCCAAGGGGCTATCTGATTCAATGCGGCCAATATAAGACCACTCCCTTAAATTATGAGATTTAAAGCAGATCACACAGCCGGTATCTGCTAGGGTCCTTGCTCCGAGTACCATGACATAGCTGTCATCAACTGGGTAAATTTTAGGATCTCTCACGTGCTTACTAAGATCAGTAGGATAGTCTTCATTTTTCAGTACTGTCTCCTTGACATCAATCTGATAGCCATCTGGGCTCTGAATATGAATAGTATTTTGCTCACGACCATTGGTGATGTAGTCATACTCTTGATCAAGCAGTTTGACATTCCCCGTGTAGAAAAAATGCACCTGATCATCTTTTTTGAAGGCTGAGCCACTGTAAGCACCATCACGGTCATCCTCAGTATTAGGAAACAAGAAGGGTTCTTCTTCTACGTAATGAATCCAATCCTTGGTCGTATAATGCCCCCACGATTTGATCCCCCAGCTCGCCTTAAAAGGCGTGTATTGAAAATAGATATGGTTTCTTCCTTGATGCTGAAATAAACCATTGGGGTCATTGAGCCAGCCAGTTGGTGGCATGAGATGGAAGGCAAGCCGATTAGGATCTTTCTTAACCTTTTCCCTCATATAGGAATACTCTTTGCACTCGTTTAGATAATCTTGTTTGGTATACATGTCTTTCTCCCAAATAGACACAAAGAATCTGAGACAAGCAGTGTCAGATTCCTTTGGTCATTTCAGTTAATAGGCTTTGACAAGCAAAACTATTGGGCCTTGACTTATCTTGCCTTATGCCAGTTTATTTTTGATTGTCTTTGAGTCTAATTAATGATTTTCTTGCGCCTTGCCTTTGTGAATGGTACTGAGCAATAGGGTTGCTACTAAACCAGCCACGAAGCCGATCAGGTGGGCAATAATATAATTAATATAGCCATTATGTGCAGGATCTGCAATGGCAATTCCTGGTACAGCTGTTGTCCCGAATCCTAGGGCTGTCAATTTGGAGAAGTAAACATAGACACCTGCTAGCGCTCCTCCAATACAGCCCCCGATTAGTGGATAACGGTATCTAAGATTGACCCCAAAGATTGCCGGTTCACTAATACCAAACAAGGTAGAAGCAAAACTTGGCAAGGTTAATTCACGAACCTTGGTATCTTTCCAATGGGTTACTAGATAGCCGATCACCGCACCAGATTGACCGATCAGAGCCACAGACATCAAGGGATTGATAAAGTTATGGCCAGTGTCAGCCAGTAACTGCGCTTCTACTGCACCGATGATATGATGCAGACCAGTGATAACAAGGAGCTGTTGAACACCTGCAAACAAGGCAAAGCCTACAAATCCTAGGTGGGACGTTGCCCATACCAATCCACTCGTCAAACCAGTCGATAAAAGGCGCCCTACTGGGCCAACGATGGTAAAGAGCAAGACCGTTGAGATAAAGACAGTGAGCAAGGGGGCAACCAAGAGCTTGATAGAGTTTGGAACTTTCTTATTAAAGAAAATATCGAGCTTAGCCACCACAAATCCAATCATCAAAGCGACTAGAATACCGCCTTGAAAACCAATCATATTGATAGGAAGGCCAAATAAGTGAATGGTTTCCACCTTAACCGTTCCCTGTGCTGCTGAGTAGGCATTTGCCAGCGTTGAATCCAGCATAATAGCACCGACCACCATACCAAGTACAGGATTCCCACCAAAGCGTTTAACGGCTGAATAACAGACAACCATGGGTAAAATCGCAAAGATACCATTGGCTGCTAGGCTGGCCAGTCTATTGATGGCATAGAGGGTATCATTCTCTTTAACCATATCAAAATTGCCAAGCACACCTGTGATTCCCATCAATAAGGCTGCCGCTAAGATAGCAGGGATAATAGCAACAAAGACATCGGAAAGGGATTTAATAATCGATTGGAAGATATTACTTTTCTTAGCACTCTCTTCCTTTAGATCGTAAATATTCATATCCTTGATGCCGACATAGTCAGAAAAAGCTTCATAGACATCATTGACCAAACCAGGTCCAATGATCAACTGAATTTGATCACCTGCAACAAAGGCCCCTTTGACGAGATCCACTGTTTCAAGCTTATCTATTTGCGCCAGGCTATTGTCCTTTAGCACAATACGCAAACGTGTGGCACAGTGGGCGACACCCACAATGTTTTGACGACCGCCGACATATTTTTCAATATCTTGACACATCTTTTTGTAATCAGCCATAATTGCCTCCATTTCACTTTAGGAACCGGTTCCATTTTGTTTACGCTTTCATTATACCATCAAATAAAAATAATGCAATAGATTTTTAGATTTTTTTGGAACCGGTTTTGTTTGTGGTTAAAATTAAGGAGTTTGAGACAAAAGCCTAAACCCGTTAATATTATTAGTAGTGGACTTTTAGTCCCACCCTCCTTCCTTTTGGACAAGACTGGCTCGTTCAAATAGTTCAAAGGGAATCACTTGAATATTGCTCACTGGTTTTCCTTGAATCATTTGAAGAATACTTTCACCGCTGATAATGCCTGTACTATACCAGTCAAATTTAACAGAGGTTAGAGGCGGATTTAGCAGAGCGCTTGTTTCGTACTCTCCAAAACCTAGGACGGAAATATCCTGACCAATGGTCATATGGTAATCCGGTAATACCTTGTAGGCCGCTTGAGCTAGACGGTCTGTCGCACAGATGATAGCATCCGGAAAACACTTGGGATCAAGGGAGTTCTTCAAGGAGTCTATCGCCTCCTCATAGTCAAATGTTGTATAGACAAATGTCACATCTGAAACCCCTCTTGCACTTAAGCCATCTATCACTCCCTGCTTACGCACCTGCCCAACGGCTATATCATGAGGGTCAACCCATAGACAAAGAACAGCCTTGGCTCCTGATTTCCCAACCAGCTCACCTACTGCTCTGCCAGCTGCGTAATCATCATTGATAACCGTATGAAGATGGGCATTACTCTGCCCTACAAATAAGACAGGTTGAGCAATGGTTTTAACAATCTCCTCATGTAGTGGTGTAATCCCAGTTGACAGAACAATGATGCCATCGACATTCATTTTACTGAGACGAACAATACTCTTAATTTCTTCATCAGTAGATTGGTCCGTGTGCATCATCAAAGGTGTATAGTCACTTTTCTTAAGATAAGCCACAATCACTTCAACAATTCGTGGCGTTGTCACCGAATTAAAACCGGGTACCACTAAGCCAATAATATGACTATTTTTAGCACTCAAGCGTGCAAAGACGTTCGGTTCATAATCATACTCATCCATTATTTTTTGGATGCGCTGTGCCGTTGACTCTTTGACACTACCACCGTTTAAATATCTAGATACGGTACTCTTAGCGACCCCTGCCAGTTTAGCGATATCATTGATAGTCAATTTATTCTGCATAGCTACTCTCCAGGCCTTCTATTTCCATTATGCTTATTATATCAGAATTTAAAACCAGAGAACTCACCTAATAGTTAGGAATACAAAATTCTTTGCTATTGTTTAATAATCTCTAATAAATACTTGCTAAAAATATGACTATGGGACAATTTTGCAGCGTCAGATTGCTAGTCCAGCACTTTTAGATTCAAGAACAATTTCCAGACAAAATACTTGCTAAAATGTCTTTAAAATCTTAGACTGTCAAGCGTTGAGACCTCTGTCTCAATTATCATAGAAATGGAGGATGACGATGTCTGATTATCAAACGATCTATACAACAACTGCAATCAATACTGGTGGTCGTAACGGTGTGAGTTACATTGATGACGGTTCTTATAAGGTTAAAGTAGCTTCACCAACTGCTGCTAATAAGCCTGAAAATGCTACAAATCCTGAGCAACTCTTTGCACTTGGTTACAGTGCTTGCTTTAACAGTGCCCTAGAAGGCGTTATGGCTCAAGAAGGGATCAAGGGGCGTTCACAAGTAAGCGTCACTATCCAACTGCTCAATAATAAGGGAACAGCTCTGGATGTCAAACTTCAAGGTGCTATCACGGTTGCTATCGAGGGACAAACGACGATTCAAGCACAAGAATTAGCTGAAAAAGCGCATACGATCTGCCCTTACTCACGTGCTACTCTTAACAACATGCAAGTGAGCGTGCGTGGTGCAAAATTTGACGAAAACAAACACGATTAATCACTTGTCCTAGAAAGTAAAACTGACCAAATAAATAAGGCTGAGAATGTTTGTCTCAGCCTTATTCTATTAACTACAGCAATTCATTAAAGTCCCAGACCTGGGTCCAACCCTCATAAAAGTCTGGCTCATGACAGACCATAAGGACAGAGCCCTTATAATCTTTAAGGGCACGCTTGAGCTCTTCTTTAGCATCCTTGTCTAAGTGATTGGTTGGTTCATCTAGGACAAGCACATTATGCTCACGGTTCATGAGCAGGCAAAAGCGCACCTTGGCCTGTTCTCCACCTGACAAAACCTGAATTTGGCTTTCGATATGCTTAGAGGTCAGCCCACATCTGGCTAAGGCCGCACGGACTTCCGCCTGATTCATAGCAGGAAAGGCATCCCAAACTGCCTCCAGCGGGGTTTGACGATTGCCCCCTGGGACTTCTTGCTCAAAATAGCCTAACTCAATATACTCACCTGTCTCTACAGAGCCGCTGATGGGCTGAATGATTCCCAACAAACTCTTCAGGAGGGTGGTCTTTCCAATACCATTGGCACCAGTGATAGCCACTTTTTGAGAGCGCTCAAAACTAAGGCTAAGGGGCTTGGTCAGTGGACGATCATAACCGATCTGCAGCTCCTTGGTTTGAAAGATAAACCGACTGGGCGTGCGAGCATTTTTAAACTCAAAACTTGGTTTTGGTTTCTCAGCCTTGAGTTCGATCTTTTCCATCTTCTCTAGTTTCTTTTGACGAGACATAGCCATATTGCGGGTAGCGACACGGGCTTTATTACGATTGACAAAGTCCTGAAGCTCAGCAATTTCCTTTTGCTGACGCTCATAGGCTGCTTCTAACTGAGCCTTTTTCATGGCATAAACCGACTGAAAATTATCATAATCGCCAGCATAACGTACCAGATCTAAATTTTCGACATGGTAGACAAGGTTGATGACATCATTTAAGAAAGGAATATCGTGGCTGATGAGCACAAAAGCATTGTCATAATTTTGTAGATAGCGCTTGAGCCACTCGATATGCTCAGCATCCAGATAGTTGGTTGGTTCATCCAGCAGCAAGATATCTGGCTTTTCTAGGAGGAGTTTGGCTAATAGCACCTTGGTTCTTTGACCACCTGATAGCTCCGTCACATCCCTATCCATGCCAAAGTCCATAACTCCTAAGGCACGGGCCACTTCATCAATCTTAGCATCGAGTGTATAGAAGTCACGGCTTTCAAGACGATCCTGAAGCTCTCCGACTTCCATCATCAGGCCATCAATATCTGCACCATCTTCTGCCATGGTCATGTAGATAGCATTAATCCGCTCCTCAGTCTTAAATAGGTCATCAAAAGCCCTTCGCAAGACATCACGAACAGTCACGCCCGCTTCAAGAACGGTATGCTGGTCTAGATAACCGACAGTAACATACTTGGACCATTCAACCTTGCCTTCATCTGGCTGCAAGTGACCTGTCACAATATTCATAAATGTCGACTTACCTTCACCATTGGCTCCGACTAAACCGATATACTCTCCCTTTAGGAGACGAAAGGAAACATTTTCAAAGATCGCACGGTCACCAAAACCGTGACTAAGATTTTTTACTTCTAAAATTGACATGATAACTTCCTGATTTTTTCTTTGCCTATCAAGCTCTTGGGGACCTGATCAGTCTTCTTATTATGGGGAAATTGAGAGGATTTGTCAATGGCTTACCCTATCAACCTCACCAGTCTAATAATTTCATGGAAAAGCCACTTTTTTCTCTCTAAAAATAGTCTAGGACAAAATACTGAAAAGTTTTAGTAATATTTTGAAAGAAAGGCAAAACTATGCTAGTATGGAAACATGACAAACAGACTTTCAGGCCTGACAACACAAGAGGTCAACCAACGTATCGATCAGCAGAAAGTGAACGCTTTCAAAGTCAAAACGAGTTCCAGCAACTGGGAGATTTTTATTCGTAATGTGTTTACCCCTTTTAATCTCCTCAATTTGCTTATTTTTTTGGCCTTGGCAGTTGTCGGTGCTTGGTCTAATACTTTTTTCTTTGCTATTATCGTCCTTAATAGCGCTTCGGGTATCCTGACAGAGTGGCGGGCTAGACGCACTATTGATAAGCTCAATCTTATGAATAAAGACCAGGTACAGGTGGTGAGAGATGGTGAGAGTCAGTCTATTGATCCAGAAGCTATCGTGGTGGATGATCTTTTACTCCTATCTGCTGGAGAGCAGGTGCCAAGTGATGCAACTGTTGTCTCTGGCTTTGCTGAGGTCAACGAAGCTATGCTGACAGGGGAAAGCGATCTTATTTTAAAGGATGTGGATAGCCAGCTACTTTCTGGTAGCTATCTGGTCAGCGGCCAAGTCTATGCTAGGGTCACCCATGTCGGCTCGGAGAACTATGCTAGCCAGCTTATGCTGGAAGCTAAGACTCACAAGCCTATTACTTCACGCATTCTCTACAATATGGATCGCCTTGCAGGTTTCACCGGTAAGATTATTGTTCCCTTTAGTTTAGCGCTCTTTGTCGAAACTTTTGTACTGGCCAAGCTGCCTTTACAGGACTCAGTAGTCACGACATCAACAGCTCTGCTAGGAATGCTTCCAAAAGGCATTGCCCTCTTGACGATCACTTCCTTACTGACTGCTGTTATTAAACTGGGACTCAACCATATTCTGGTACAAGAAATGTATTCTGTTGAGACCCTAGCTCGGGTGGATGTCCTCTGCTTGGATAAGACTGGTACCATCACGCAAGGACGGATGACTGTCGAAGCTATGCAACCCCTGACAGATCGGTTTGATCAAGAAACTCTTGAGCAACTACTAGCTATTTATACCCAGACCAGTGACGATCATAATTCAACAGCTCGTGCCATCCGTGATCTCTACGGAGATATCTCACACGACTATGAAGCAAAGGATTCTATTCCCTTTTCAAGTGCCCGTAAATGGGGAGCTGTCCAGATTGATCGTATAGGCTCACTTTTTCTAGGGGCTCCTGAGATGCTGCTGGATCACAGTCTGCCAGCCATCGAGGAAGCTCAGGCCCGTGGTTCTCGAGTCCTCATTTTGTCACACAGCCCCTACCAACTGGACAAAACTCATATGGGACTTCCAGAAGATATCCAACCCCTAGCCTTGCTTGAGATCACCGATCCTATTCGGGAGGGTGCTGCAGAAACTCTTGACTACCTACGCTCCCAAGATGTACTACTCAAGATCATCTCTGGAGATAATCCTATCACCGTCTCTCATATCGCTCAGGAGGCTGGTTTTGTTGATTATGACAGCTATGTTGATTGCTCTAAGATTAGCGATGATACTTTGGTTGCTCTAGCTGAGGACACTGCTATCTTTGGCCGTGTCTCTCCCCATCAAAAGAAGCTCTTAATCGAGACGCTCAAGTCTAAAGGACACACGACTGCTATGACTGGTGATGGGGTTAATGATATTTTGGCTCTGAGAGAAGCTGACTGCTCTATCGTTATGGCTGAAGGGGATCCTGCGACTCGCCAGATTGCCAATCTGGTTCTGCTGGATTCTGACTTCAACGACATCCCAGAAATCCTCTTTGAAGGGCGTCGTGTGGTCAATAACATTGCACATATCGCACCTATTTTCCTCATTAAGGCTGTCTATTCTTTTTTAATCGGTCTATTTTGTATCGCAAGTATGTTGCTCGGAAAACCAGAATATTTTTTGATTTTTCCATTTATTCAAGTACAGATGACATTGCAAGGGCAATTTATTGAGGGCTTACCTCCCTTTGTTCTGACTTTTGAGCGCAATATTCAGCCAGTTAAAAAACATTTCCTCAAGCGATCACTGTGGCTATCGTTACCCAATGCACTCTTGGTGGTGATCAGTGTTCTACTCTTCCATAGCCTACGCCTAGCAGGAGTGATCAGTCCTAGCGAAATGGCTAGTCTCTCTTATTACATTCTTGGTGCTACAGGGTTATTGGTGGTTATTAAGGCCTGCCTGCCTCTGAGCTGGCCTCGGATCGCTCTGATTATCTATTCTATCTTTGGCTTTTTCATTAGTTCTTACTATTTACATGGATTGATTCAGGTAGCCCCTATGACTCAGCATACCCTGCCACTCTTTCTTGGACTGATGCTGATTTTTACTCCAATCTATTTCTGGATTAGCTATCGTCAGGATCAATCCGACCGCTTTAATCAATAAAAAAATAAGATTCTAACGAATCTTATTTTTTTATTACAACTAGTAAACAGCTCAAGCTTTTATCAAGATGGAAGGCGATACCAGACGACTGCAAATTGTCCTAGTCCTGCTAGAACTCCAAACATTAACAGTTGCTCCGGTGCATGTGCAAAAATGATCATGGGAAGCAGTGCTAACCCCAGGACAAATAGATGAATACCTAGCCATCTAGGTGTTAGTAAAATTGCCTGACGATTATAGGAGGATAAGAATTGTAAGGTACTGTAGAAAATCGCTAAGCCTAAGATAGCTAGATTTTTAGCATCATGGAAATGATGCGGCAGTTCTGCCATTTCAATCATCAATGTGGTAAAGAGGACACTGAGAAGTAAGACCATATGGACATAGACCATTCTCAGACCTGTGCGCTGTTGATGATGATTTATGATGACGGCTGTTTGAGTGATATAAGCGATGAACATCAGCCCAATCATGGCAAAGCTCAGGATAGCTTCCAGCATATGAGTATCAAGATCAAAGGTCTTGATACTAGCGATAATAGCTTCGCCAAAGTAAATGATACTAATCAGCTGAAGCCGCTCTACTAAATGGGGAAAATTAGCCTTGTCTTCCTCTTTTTTAGACCGTGTCAGATACACATATAAGAAACTCAAGCCATAGAAAAGATAGGACCATAAAATGCTCATCTGAGAATCCCTGCTCAGCCAGATAAACCAAATCGTCTGAACGAGCATATCTACTCCAATGTCTTTCATGTGATAGATCATGGTTTTGCTAAAACCACCTATCCGCTTGGCTCTCAGGATATACTGCATGAGAACCGAGACATTGCTCAGGAGAAAGAGAACATTGAAGGATATATAGGTCTTTTGCCATTCCAGCGTCAATTCTCTAGCCATATAACCAATGACAAACATATTGAGAATGATGGTGACAATGTCCATGAGATCGCGTTCCCCATATTTATTAAGGTACATGGTTTCATGGAACCACAGCTTAATCAACATGATAAAGGCAATGATAAACTGTAAATAACTAAGGAGAGTTATATGAACACCCTCACCATGCATCATTCCTGTCAAAACTGACACCGCAAAAACAAATACGAGATCATAGAAGAGCTCGTAGTTGGACACTTTTTTGGGAATAATACTTTTCATATTCCCATGATAAAGTATAGGTCAGTAAAAGTCAATAAAACAGCCTAGGCTTCCCAATCAATCACAGGCCCCAATGGTACGATACCAGTTGGATTGATAGTTTTGTGACTACCATAATAATGCTTCTTGATATGATCGAAATTTACTGTCTCAGCGATACCTGGAAGGTGGTAGATACGCTTGGTATAATCCCATAGATTAGGATAATCTACTAGACGCTTGAGATTACACTTGAAATGGCCGTAGTAAACTGAGTCAAAGCGAACCAAGGTCGTAAAGAGACGAATATCGGCTTCAGTGAATTGATTACCAACTAGATAGTCCTGCTCATCCAGTAAGAGCTCCAACTTATCAAGAGCGTCAAAGAGCTTGGCTACCTCTGAGACGTAAACTTCCTGAGCCGTCGCAAAACCAGCTTTATAAACGCCATTATTGATATTAGGATAAATAAATTGATTCATGTCATCAATTTGATCCTGCAAGTCAGCTGGATAATAATTCTCCGTATTACCAGTGATGTGATCAAAGGCACTATTAAACATGCGGATAATATCTGCTGATTCATTGCTGACAATTGTCTCAGTCTTCTTATCCCATAAAACTGGTACTGTCACGCGCCCTGAATAATCAGGTTTAGCAGCCAAGTAGACCTGATAAAGAAAATCAGCATGGTTGATACTATCAGCAATCACCCCTTCTCCTTCCTGAAAAGTCCAGCCCTTTTCCAACATCAAAGGATGGACAACCGAAAGGCTGATATGTTGCTCCAATCCTTTTAGCTTACGCATAATGAGGGTTCGACTGGCCCACGGGCAAGCCAGAGATACATAGAGGTGATAACGTCCAGACTCTGCCTTAAAGCCTGATTGACCTGTGACGCCAGCTCTACCATCTACCGTCACCCAATTCCTAAACTGAGTTTTAGTACGTACAAATTGACCACCTGTAGACTCCGTATCATACCATTGATCAATCCAATGGCCATTTTTTAATAATCCCATCTGACTACCTCTTTCTATAAAAAATAGTGGCTACTGCTGCTTTCACTAACTTTTTATTCCTAATTAGACTTATAATATCACTAGTTAGTATTAAATACAAGTGAAAGCTCTGTTCGTTTTCTAAATGATCTGAGACTATTAAAAAAGACTAGGACAAAAATCCTGCCTTCTATTGATTACTAATTCAGGTAGAGAAGGTTAGCGATCAGTATCTCCTCCAGTCTACTAACCGATACTAGGGCTTTCGGTAAAGAAACTGGTCCTCTACCGGATTATAAACATAGTCCATATCAAACTTAGCCTTTTCATAGGTAAACTTGAGAATGGCACAATTTTTCATTCCCTTGATTGAGGGAGGGGCATCCAGAACCCCTCTAAAGAATTGAGAGATAGCCGCTCCATGGCTGACACATAAAATGGTTGATCCATCTTCTTGCGCTTCCATGAGTTCTGTCACTGTCGTAACCATGCGCTTGCGCACAGCCATAGTATCTTCTCCACCATAATGAACAAATGCATCACGATAGCCTGTTCCATCCTTATGTAGAGGGGGATTAAGGTATTCTGGCTGCGCTTCCATAACACCAAAATCCATCTCTTTGAGTCCCTTTAGACGAATGATATTGGGCTGTCCTGAAACAAGCTCTGCTGTATCGCTGGCTCTCTCTTGGGTAGATGAGAATACCATATCGAAGGTCATGCCTGCTCCTTGAAAATACCGTCTTGCTGTCTTTGCCTGCTCTATTCCTAATTCCGTCAAGGGAGAGTCAGACGCTCCTTGTATTCTCTTTTGCACGTTAAAGCGTGTTTGCCCATGCCGCATTAGATATAATATCTTCAAATGATTACCTCCTTATCAGAAATCGGATCTATAATGGCTTGCAGCTGAAAACGGTCCCCCTCTACTACAAAGTCAGTAATGGCACAATTACCAAACCATATCCCATCTGGCAAAGAAATCTCTAGGTACTGCATCAATCCCCACATCGCAGCCCCGTGACTCACTGCTAAGACCGTATGACCATCATTATTAAGTATTTCTTGTAGGGCCTCAAAAACACGTTTGCCAACGGATAGAATATCCTCTCCACCATATGGAACCAATAAATCCTCAAAAGACTTGGCTCCTGCTCGGAACTTGGGTAATAAGATCTCAGGCTGGGCCTCGAATTGGCCGAAATTCATCTCTTTCAAACCTTTCAGGAGAATCACATCCTCCCTCTGGCCTACTATAGCAGCCGTGTCTCGTGCTCGCTCCTGAGTAGAGGCATAGAGAGCATCACAGGCAATCTCCCTCCTATTAAACCATTTTGCCGCCATTTGAGCTTGCTCAATCCCAAGCGCCGTCAAGGGAGAATCACACCAACCTTGTACTCGATGTTGAGTGTTAAAAAGGGTCTCACCATGTCTCATCAAATAAATTCTTTTCATAGGCACTCCTTTCCTAGCTTTCATAAGAGCATTATAAGACGACCGAAGTTTCTTCGTCTATGCTAATGATTGGAAAAAGTCATACTATCCTATGGTAATAACATCATTAGCTGGTAAAAGTGTTGCAGTCAGGAGCCTAGAAGCTATAACTCATTTAAAGGGCGTTTTGCTCAGTCTATTGACTTAAACAAAAAATGGCTAGTCCCTCTCCAATCCAGGACTAGCCACCTCTAAATAGCTTTATGATATTAAATCGGTCTCAATAAACTTTCTTTTCATAATCCCTTAAAATACGACCAACTGTAGCTATATCACTGCTCTTCAATGTTGAGCAAGCTGTGCACAATGATTGTGGCTGGAATACCATAAGCTAAGCCGTTGTAAAAATAACTCCAGATCTGACACTGATTAGCAATCAGCTTAAAGGCTAAGAAGAAAAATAGAGCAAAAAGTATCGTTACTAAATTACGTTTTATTAACATCACGTGAACCTCTACTTGATAAAATTTTATTCTTCCCTTTTTGTATCGCTGTTAGGAGTTAACAACAATTATTATTATACTCATTTGATGATTATTTCAAAGACTAATATCATGAATTGTTAATTTTTTATCATGAAGTGCTGTTTTTAATGCTTGATTTTATGTTAATCAGCCATTTTAGCGACAGAAAAAAAGACCGCACCTAGCAGTGCAGTCCTATAAGATCAGTAAGCAGACCTGAGAGAGTCCTACAGCGATCCCTAAGCCGTAGCCCCAAAAGATATCACGGGGATAATGAACGCCACCAATTACTCTAATGAGACCAAGAATGGCGGATAGGAAAAGATTTAATGCAGCCAGTCCTGGACTCAGTTGGAGACTAAGACAGCTGATCAAGCAGGCAGAAAAAATATGACGGCTAGGCAGACTGTGCCCCTTTGTTTCTTTTTGTAAAAGAGGCTCTATTTCCCAACTCTCATAGGGTCTTGGACGATTATAATAGTGCCTAAAAAAACTGACAGCAAGGAAGCTAAGAGCTGGTAGAGACAGATTTAAGAACAAATCCTGCCATTGTCTGTTTACTAATAGGTGACCGAGAATAAAAGGGTAAAGCAGGTACATATAGACTGTTAAGACTTGATTGAACCCTTTAAGAAGGATCAAAGCACTTGGATAATGACGAAAGGGGGCACTTAGCCATTTGTAGAACTGTGCATAATCCTTCATCACGACTCCTTGAGGTAAGTGATCAGCTGAGGCATATATTTCCGACCATCTTCTAGTCCCTGCTGATAGATCTCATCTAGTTTGTCAGGATCTGTCTCTAAGCGTCCAATCTTTAGATCTGATCCTGGCCGAATACTAAAGAGCTCCCCTTCTTCCTCTAGGTGTAAAATTTCCTCTATCGTCTGGTTATAGGTTTTCCATCGCTGACTGGCTACCTTGATAAACTTAGGATACTTGCGATAGGCCATTTTATAAAGGAATCCATTCGACGGTTTTTTGCGATAGGCCAGCGGTCGTGTTTGAACGACGATGAGCTTATCATAGCCTTGTTGCCGTGCAAAATCTACTGGAATCGAGTCTGACAAGCCACCATCGAGATAGTGCTTGCCCTGCCATTCAACCATCTTAGAAGCTAGGGGCAAAGCTGAACTGGCCCGCAAAATCTCCATGTCTTTAAAGACATCTCTCACCTTTAAATAAGCTGGCTTTCCTGTCTCAACCTCTGTTGCCACAGCATAAAAATCCGTTCCTGATTCTTCAAAGGTCTTCTGATCAAAAACATCTAAAGCTAAAGGAACTTGGTAATAGGCAAACTCTTTATTAACAAAATTTCCGGTGCGAAGCCAAGACCACAAACTCATATAGTTTTTATGGCCGATATATTTTTTATTGTAGCGCAGCCCGCGTCCTCTTTGCTTAGATGGTAGATTGACACCAAACAAAGCGCCCGCTGAAACAGCAACAATCCCATCGACTTCAATCCCAGTCTCTAAAAATGCATCTAAGACACCTGCAGTATAGAGACCTCTCATACCGCCGCCTTCTAATACTAATCCAACTTTCATTGTCTCTCCTTCAAACCATTTCAACTCCTGCCTGCCCAAGGTTTTATTGCATCCATACGACTGAAGTCTTAGGATTAGCGAGGTTCATCAAGATAGGCTGACAGCCCCTCAGCTAACCTAGCATAGCCTGCTTGGCTTAGATGGAGTCCGTCTGTCGTCCAAGACTCAGCTAACTGTCCTGAGGGATCCAGTAAGGAATCAAAAATATCGATAAACTCAACACCAGGTAAATTGGCAAGCTGTTTATTCAAAGACTGGATCATGTCATTTTTCCTGATCTTAACACGTTCTTTATAAGCCTCAGATTCGTTGACAGGTAAAACAGATATGAGATAGACACGACTCCACGGCGCCAACTCTCTCAAGTCGGCCAGAACCTCCTCAATGCTGATAGCCGTATCTGCTGCACTGTAGCCCATTCCCAAATCATTAGTGCCAATCAGCAAAAATATCTTCTCTGCCTGAACCTGTCCCAGAAGATCAGGGATATGCCCTGCCATCCAATGAGCCGTTAGGCCAGCAATCCCATGATTAACCAGAGGTAAGTCGTGCCCTAAAAACTTCTTCAAAGAAAAGAACTCTACCAGCGAGCTCCCTAAAAATAATATAACACCTGTCTTAGCAGACTCAGTCGCAAATATCTGGCAGCGCTCTTTGCGATGCTGTGCTAAGGCAGGATCATGTGCAGATTCCATAGTCATACGATTAGTCTAGCAGAATTATTCTATGTTTTCCACTTTTTAGGGAACCATTTGTCATATCAAAACGGCAGGAAATTATACTTCCTGCCGTTTTGATAGATTGAGCTAGATCCAACTATACATTATTATCAAGCAGCTGCTTTATTCCAAAGATAGTAGTTTTTTCCATCATCCTTAGATATAAAGTCTAAGAGAACCATAGTAGCTTTACCTTTTGAAGGTGTATTATCCTGATATTCAACTCTGATATATCTTCGATCATCCTTAGGATTCCTTGACCTAGCAGTTTGATGGTAAATTTTTGTTGGCTTTGCATGCCTATTTTTTATACTGGACCAAGTTGTCCCACCCTTATAATCTTTATTATTTCCATCAATTTCAACCACATTAAAATCATTTACTTCCGATGTTGTCCAATCAGAATTATACTCACTTACCGGGGTCATTTCGCTAAAATCACCTTTGAAAGAACTGCTAACATGAGTCAAGACCCAACGACCTTCTTTTGATTTTTTAAATGTTGTTGTCACATAAATACTATATTCTTCATCCTTATTAAGGTTGTAAGTCAGCTCTAATTCCTTTTTAGCTTTCTTAACTTTGGTGGCCTTGCCGTATTTATCAACAATCTGAGCAACAGTCATTTTTCCAAATGTCAATTCCTCAATATCTTTTTGCTTCCAGTCAAATTGATAATCACCATCTAAGTAAATGCTGGTATCTTCACTATTATCTTTGATACCATGGTAGATATGACTCTGGAGCTTTTCTTCCCTTGCTTTTGCATCAAGAGTTATTCTTGTAAAGACCTCACCGACACTGATAAGAAAAGCCAGTAAGGCCACTACAGTAGCAACTGTGAAGGCAAGTCGTTTACCTTGAAAATTTAATATCAGCAAAATGATGGAAGCCAACATCAAGACGAAAGCAAATCCAGCAAAGAAAATACCAACTTTAGTAAAACCTAAGCCAGCACTAATCAAAGACAAGACTATAATCCCAACTAATAGAATGAGGCTGACGAATCGAGATTTATTACTTTGTAGTTTAGGCATTCCAAAAGCTACTGATTGATCTTGTACTGAAGGATTGTCTGTTTTTCCTGAGAACTCAGGCTGTTTTCCTACAAATAAATGAGGGATTAGAGAACTGTCAAAGTTACTGTTTTTTCCCTTAGCAAACTCATCTGCCGTTGGCTTCCGTCCCATCACTTTCTCAAACTGAACAACCCAATCTTGTTTGTTATCCATATTGGCTCCTTTATCTTTTGTAAATAGATACTTATCAACGTAGTTATAATTTTACAAACCACTCACTAAGTAGTGTATCACATTTCTATACAAAATTAAAAATGAATTAAGTAGCTACACTAACAAAAACAATTCATTTTAGGGTCGAGGCTAATATAGACAGCAATGAATTAAAAGATTAAAAATGATGTCACTCAATCTCCTCTCTCGAATGACATTATTTTTTCCGACGAAATGCTAAGTAGTAACATAAAGCTGGTAAACCTACTCGGCTAAATAGTTGACCCATCACATACCCTAAAGGACCGGGAGATAAGGGTCTTGTTAAGACAACAAATGTCAATAAAATACCTAAAATTAACCAAAGAACACGTCCAACACTCATAGTTCATTTCCTTCCTATTCTAAGTCATGGTAAATTGCTTGCAGAAACTGATAATAAATCAATAGTTTTCAACTACAACAATATACCTCTTATATTGTATTCTACTATATTTTAGTTCATTTTACTATTAATTTTTTAATTTCAAAGGCTCCACCAGGTGACTAAATTAACTATTTATAATACTAGACATAAGTTGCAATCTTCTCGCATCATTGAGATAATAACAAATGATGTTGTTCTATCTCCTTAATTGAACGAGATTTTTCCCACTTATTTCCAAGCGCTTACCGCTTGTCTAAGGAGGGATAGGGTATTAAGTGGAAATTTATGACACTAGATCATTTTTTAACTTTGATTATATCAAAAGAGGGAACCCATGTCCCCCTCTTTTGGTCTAATCTTTATCTAATCCTCCCAATGTACTAAGTCATAAGGGTAGTATTGCTGATCTTTAAGACTGCTATCATCTAAACCTAAAATCTTAGCAATAGCACCTGCTTCAAAACTCCAGTACCCTGCATGAAAGGCTGGATTTTTGGACTTGTGACTATTGTACCACGGCGCATCATTAGACCCTGCGTACCACTTACTAAAAATATAGTTACGCAGTGCTACTACCGCTTTTTCTTTGTCAGGTGCTTCAATGATCTTTTGCGCATGAGCATAGGGGCGCTTAAATTGAATCTCCTCATGTTGTGGCCAGTCAGGACGATAATAGCGAATCAGAAAATCCAAAAGAGCATCTTCATAGTTGACCTGAGCGATATTCTCTATAAAAGGTGCCATAGTATCAGCGTCGACTTCTAAGAGAATTCCCACAGAAATAACGTCTAAGTCATCTAAGTAGTGAATTTTGCCATTGAGAACCGGAGCTTTAACTTCGAGGTAATCCATAAAAGCTTTTCTGACATCAGAAATTGGGTAACCAGCAGAGTACTTAGCTTTAAAAATTTCATAAAAATTTTTTGAAATAAAAAATTGTGTATTTCGTATAACTTCTCTATTTGAAAGTTTATGTTTCTGAATTCCTCTTTGTTCACTATCTTCCAAAGATTCAATATCTTCCAGAAGGTATTCATTATCTTCTTCATTATATTTTAGCAACTGCTGATAATTATCTAGCGTATTTAAATGATCTCTGACTTCCATAGTTACACCTCTTCTTATGACCATCTGCCAATAATATTGCCGTCATCATCTAAGCGGAAACGCATAATCTTACCGTTCCCATCAATTTTACTTAACACAGATTCGTAGTCACCATTTCTTATAGCATCACGAACAGATCTATAGTCGTCTAAGCTTGCAAAATTATCTTTATGTATCCTATTCTTTATCCACTCTTGGCTCATCTGTTTACCATCAGCTGTTTTAGGATTCAGGCAAGATTTCCCAAATTTTGCTTCATCAATGACAACTTTTGGGTGACCACTATCATTGATGTAGATCCCGTCAATTCCTTTTTCTAGCTTGGCGTCAAGACTATCAGGAGCATCTCGATAGCTTATCACATGCCAAAATTACCAGCTAGTTGCGTAATTAGTAAAATATGTTCAAAAATTTTAACTTTATCCAGATGATCGACATCTTTAAAACCACCTAAAGCTAGCAAAGGTACAAATCCAAAGCATTGGTCATAATCCAGTTGACCATACTTTTCAACGGCTTCTTGGTAAAGAGGGAGCTCAAAATAGTCATCTGTGAAGCTTTTATCATGTATAAACATTAAAAAATGAGACATTTTTTTGTCATAACATGAAAATTACCATCCTTATATTTAATAATGTCAATGTAGCCATGTTTTTCTAAAACAATTAAATCTCCAAAAGGAGTAACAAATATAGGAACAGATGAAATTCCTCTAAAGTAAGTTTTCTCCACCAACTCAAGGTATTCTTCTGGATTAATGACCTTGAGATAGCCATTAAGGAAAGTTCCTAAACCATCTTCCTGCCAAATCTCAAGCAATTCAGTAGGCACTATTTTTCAATTACTTCTTGAGGCATATTTGCCACCTTATGAAAGTCTTTAAGCATATGTCCCTCCTAATAAGTTAGTTTAACATTTAAATAAGTGTTTTGCAATTTAATCAGGATTATGAAGAGCTGCCTGAGTATCCAACCATTCTTCTGCTTGGGCCTTTGCTTCTGATTGTGATAATCCTGAATCAACTAGTTCATCAATTTTATCAGTTAATACTTCCTCGCGGGCGGCCTTCTGAGCTGCTTTCCCCTCTATAGAACGTCCCTCTGCTATATACTTCTTACGGTTATCAAGGTATTCCTGAACCGTCAGTTCATTCATACCTTTTTCCTGATTGGCTAACTGGCGAGAAAACTCCATTTCGTCATGGTTTGGATTATGCTTAAACTCTACCTGAACCTCATCAAGACGTGTCATATCAACTGATAAAGTGATACATACCAAGTTTTTTTGATATAGCTTTAGACAGAAAACTGACCTAAGAGATTCGAAAAAGCAGATGAATACCATCTGCTTCCTATTTAAATTTTACAACTATAAGCAATAGCTTATAATGCTAACGAAATCTATAGCCCCGATAAAAAATTAAATAAAGTTCTTTTCATCAGGCTAGCTTACTCATCAATACCGGCACCAGTACCAGATTTGTACCAGAGTTTATAAGTGTCCCCATCATCCGTTGACACAAAACTCAAAGACACACTTTCTGCTTTATTTCCTGTGGCAGAACTGTCCTCATATGTGACCTTAAGACCTTTTTCAGGTTTGGATTCACTGTCAATTCCACTTTCAATGGTATAGTAGGCTTCGCTAGGAGCACCGTGTTTATCCTTGATAGAACTCCATGATGTGCCACCTTTACCTGTGGAAGAATCGCCTTCTTTCAGAGCGTCAAAATCAGCCTTTGTCCAATCAGACTGATAGCTGTCCCCTTGAGTATCAACATCATCAGCTTCAAAGGCGCCATCATAAGACTCAAGGATCCAAGTACCATCGTACTGTTTAGTAAATATTAGCTGAATATTATTTTGAAGATCGAAGTCACTCTTTTCATAGGTTAAACTGAGCGTATCACCAGAAATCTCAGCCGTTTCTGCTTTACCATGATCCCCCACAATATCAGCAACGGAATCTTTACCAACTTTGAGGCCTTCTACTTGATCCATCGTCCAATCAAAATTATAGCTACCATCACTATACTCGGAACTATCTGTACTGTCATCTTTGACCGTCGTTTTTTCTTTGGCATTTTCTTTTTGCTCGGCTTTATCAGCCTGAGCGGCAGAGTTTGAAGTATTGACAACGACACCACCTATGCTGACAATGACCGCAAGGCCAGCAACAACTGCTGCTATAATAGACAGGAGTTTAGTACCTGGTTTGTTCAAAATAATCAAGATAACAGCCACAATCAGACCAAGAACAGCAAGTCCTAAAAAGGCAAACGATAACTTCGTAAAGGACAAAGCGGCAAAAAGAATAGAGAGCACAATGGAGATAATAGGAGCAACAAGGCTCAATCCTTTACCACTGCTAGTCGTCATACTCGGCTGCGCCATTCCAGGTTGAGCAAATCCTGGTTGTTGGAAACCAGACTGTTGAAAAGCGCCTTGCTGAGGGAACCCCTGAGGTATTTGAGGCTGAGCAAAACTTGAACCTTGCTGAGAGACTTGGTCTTGTCCCCCTAGGGTTGCTGGTTCAGCAAATGGAGACTCCTGTCCCGGCATACTTATAGCAGATTTATCATTTGCTGGAAAATGAGTCATTGATCCTTGATCAAAAGCGTTAGGAGTTGGATCAGATACCAAGGCTTGTTGATCTAGTTGCTCTTGTACTTGAGTTATTTGCTCAGACAAAGGATCTTGAGCTGACGTAGCAGTAACTGGATCTTGAGCTACTGTTTCTTGAGAAAAGTCACTAGTTACTGAGTCTGCCACTACTTCTTCTTGATTAGAGGCCTGATCATTTGGAAATGGATTTTCTGGCAGGCCTGCAATGGCATAAATTTGGCTAAGGTCAAAATTAGTATTTTTACCAGTGGTAAATTCGGTAGCTGTTGGCTTACGACCAGTAAGGGCTTCAAACTGCTTCACCCATTCTTCTCTCGTGTTCATATCAAACTCCTTTACATATCTTACTTGTATCTCGGCTTAAGCACCTAAATGTTTTCTTATTTTACCATAGATTGCCTTCAAATGTAAACATCATTTAAGCAAACATTAGCTACCAAGTCATGCTAATTTCCATTAATTGGTTAAAAAAGAGAAGATCACTAAGATCCTCTCGAGTTAAATTTAGGGAGCTCCGATAGCTGGTAAGGTCGTATTCTAAAATAAATGAAATAGGTCATGCTTTTTGGTATAGGTAGCTGTAAATTTACCATCCACCTTTATTTTGAGCTTTCCTCCAACTTTACGATAGGTAATTTTTTGGTGGAGACGCTCTGTTACATATGAGTCATCTTCGTCATCAGAGGAAGTAGGTGTTGATTTGATACGATTTGTTTCAGAGTTCAATTCACCATAAATAAACTCATAATGATCAATATATTCATACTCATCATATTCATCATCTTCCTCATACTCATCATCAACTGCATAACCAGCTACTTTCTTGCCAGCAATCTCTAAGTTCTTATCGCCGCTAAGATGGTCATTGAGGTTTGTATTTGTCAGTTCCCATTGACCATTAAGACTCGTATAATTGTAAATATTAACAGTAAGTATAAAGAGTAGAGCTACTGTTGCAGCTATGCCCAGCGACCAAACTAGATTGATCTTCTTGAAAAAACTGAATTTTGAAGAGTCTGACTGTGACTTGGCGATCCTTATCTGTTCCCATCTCGGTGATAGGATAGCCATCATGACGATCATAAAGACTGACATAGCAATCGTCAGCATCAACTGCCCTGAAAAGAGATTGTCGTAAAACTGATAGAATTTACTGTCATAAGCTGATATAGAAGTTGTCACATCTATGTAGGACGAGATCAACTGAGTGATAAAGTAAACAAAGCTAAGGATAAGCCCAGTCGCCATCAACCATTTTTGACGCGCCTTCTTGATGAAATCCTGTGTCCTTTCATCATAAGTTTGACTGAATCCATGATTTTTATAGAAAATAATAGCATTCCAAAAAGTCGCAAAAAGCCCTCCTTGGATCAGAAACCAGTAGATTTGTCCATAAGTATGATGATTATTATCTACGTCATCTTTATCAAAGCTAAATCCCTTGTACAGAGCAAAAATCACTAAGCTGATAAGGACAATAACTGGGATCACTTGATAGACCAATTTCATGTTTAAAGGCTTTTTAGCCGGCACATTCTGAACTTGCTCAATCCTAAACTGCCCTCGATTATAAGCATCTTGATACTCTTCTTGGCTAGGTTGACGACCATTTAAAGCAACAAACTGATCTAACCATCCTTGTGCACTCAAAAGATGAGCAGTCTGATTAGCTACAGGAGTTGGACCAAAAGTTGGAGAATCTGGACTAATAGCTTGCTGAGCAGACTGCGTAGACTGAGCATTTATCCCTTGAAAAGGAGCTGCTTCTTGTTGATTATTTGAACCCATAGGCGAATTCGTTGTTGTCTGTTGCTCTGGTGGATTGCTTGCATTTGCTGCTGTCGAATTTTGGGCAGCAGCTGAATCTCCAAGAGTATAGAGTCCTTGCGCCAATCCTTTAGCTAACTCATCGGTTGTTGGATAACGACCGTTTAGGTTTAAAAATTGTTCTGACCATTCTTGCTGTGTCATAAAAATATCTCTTTCTAAGTTTAAAAATTAAAATGCTAGGTAGTAGCTACAGGATTTAAAATAGTTTTACTAGCTCAGCACTGATAATGATTATAAAGAAAAAATTATGTTTTGTAAATTTTTAGTAAGTAGTTTCTCATTAACATCCGTAAAGTTCTCTTTTACCTCTTTGACTAAGCAAAAAAAGAGAAGAACAAATTCGTCTCCTCCCATGTTAATTATAAATTATCCACTCTCATTTTACTTTCTCTTCCTGATAATCGCAAGCGTCATTACTGCAGACGACCTGCTTGCCGCCACCACGGACTTTCTTTTCAACTAAATAATGTTGGCATTTGGGACAGTTACGGCCTACCGGGAGATCCCAAGAGGTAAAGTCACACTCAGGATAGCGATCACAGCCATAGAAGATACGATTACGTTTAGTTTTTCGCTCGATCACTTGTCCTTTACCACAGGTTGGGCAGGTCACACCGATTTCTTTGGTGATGGCCTTGGTATTATGGCAGTCTGGAAAGTTGCTGCAGGCATAAAATTTACCGTATCGCCCTAATTTTATGACCATCGGATGACCACAAAGATCACAGTCAAAACCTGCTGGCTCATCCTTGATCTGAATCTTTTCGATACCATCTTCTGCTTTTTCCAACTCTTTTTCAAACGGTTTGTAAAATTCGTCAATAACTTTTTGCCACTTCTGCTTTCCTTCACCCACACCGTCGAGCTTATCTTCCATCTCGGCTGTGAAGGCGACATCAACGATATCTGGGAAAAACTCTATGATGAGGTTGTTGACAATCTCTCCCAGCTCAGTAGGCTCAAAACGTTTGGCTGCCAGACGGACGTAGTAACGCTTTTGAATCGTTTCAAGAGTCGGTGCATAGGTAGAAGGACGGCCAACCCCATTTTCCTCCAAGGTCTTGATAAGTGTAGCCTCAGAATAGCGGGCTGGCGGCTGAGTAAAGTGCTGCTCAGGTGTGGTTGTGACCTTTTTGACCTTATCGCCTTCTGCCATCTCTGGGAGCATTTTGTTCTTATCAGAGTCATTATAGACAGCTAGATAACCATCAAATTTGACTTGACTACCATTAGCATTAAAAATCACACCATTTTGACCCAAGGTCACCTTCATCGTGTCAAAAATAGCTGCTGTCATCTGACTAGCTACAAAGCGATTCCAGATAAGAGTGTATAGTTTAAGCTGATCCTTATTGAGGTATTTGGCGATAGATTCGGGCGTATTGAACACGCTGGAAGGGCGAATGGCTTCGTGGGCATCCTGAGCACCGGAAGCATTTTTCACGCGATTACCATGCTTAGAATACTTAAGCCCAAAGCGATCGGTAATAAAGTTTGCGGCGTCATTTTGCGCTACTGGACTGATGCGAGTCGAGTCCGTCCGCATATAGGTGATCAATCCCTGCTGACCGCCACGACCAAGACTAATCCCTTCGTAGAGTTGCTGAGCAACCATCATGGTCTTACGGGTTCTAAAATTAATCTTATTAGCCGCATCCTGCTGGAGTGATGAGGTTGTATAAGGGAGAGGAGCATTACGGCGGCGCTCCTTTTTTTCAACCTTATCCACACTAAAATCATCACTAGTCAGACGGGCTAGAACCTGTTGGACGTCATCTTTAGTTTTCAACTTGAACTTTTTACCATCGAGACCATAAAAACTGGCTTGGAACTTTTTATTTCCTTTTTTAAAAGCACCATCAATGGTCCAGTATTCTTCTGGTTTAAAGTTTTTTATCTCATTTTCTCGATCAATAATCATCTTAAGAGCAACAGATTGTACACGCCCGGCTGATAGACCCTTTTTGACCTTCTTCCAGAGTAAGGGTGAAATCGAATAGCCCACAATTCGGTCCAAGACACGACGTGCCTGCTGAGCATCTACTAGATCCATGTCAATCGTTCGTGGCTCAACAAAAGCATTTTTGACCGCATCTTTTGTGATCTCATTGAAGACAACCCTGTTTTTTTCCTGGGGATTTAGGTCTAAAATATGAGCTAAATGCCAGGAAATAGCTTCTCCTTCACGGTCCGGGTCACTGGCCAGATAGACTTGCTTGGCTTTTTTTGCCTCTTTTTTCAAATCATTAATCAAGGGACCCTTACCTCGGATATTGATATACTGTGGCTCATAATTATTTTCAAAATCAATAGACATCGAGGACTTTTTCAGGTCTCGGATATGCCCCACTGAGGCAACAACCTTATAATTGCGTCCTAGATACTTCTCAATCGTCTTGGCCTTGGCAGGGGACTCTACGATGACCAAGTTTTTCTTGGGTGTGGATCGTTTAGTCGTTTTTTTAGCCCCTGATTTTTTGACGGTTTTCTTTGCCGTCTTAGCTTGAGTTGCTACTGCCATGAGTATCCCTCCCTCTCATCTTGATAAACTCCTAGCATGATAACCCACTTTTCAGGGACTGTCAATCAAAAACGTTTTTCCTATAGGAAAACTTAATAATGAATTACACCTAAAATTTGGTAAAATCAACTATTGCCATAGGGTTTAGAAGGTATAAAGTTCAAAAAGCAAAGGCTCATTATAATAGCTGATATTCTTCTAAAATATCCTGACCACTAGTGATACATTTACATCCTTCTTGAATCAGATGAAGGCAGCCATCCGATTTGCCATCGATGATATTGCCGGGTACAGCATAGACATCCCGTCCTTCCTCCATGGCTCGCTCGCATGTGATCAGACTACCCGATCGGCGCTTGGCTTCCACAACTAAGGTCCCCTGCGAGAGTCCTGCAATGATACGATTACGCTCTGGAAAATGGAACTTAAGTGGCCGTTGACCGGCTTCGTACTCAGATAAAATCAAATGATGCTTGGCCATGTAATCTTGCAGATCCCGATTTTCTTTGGGATAGTATTGGTCTAAACCTGCTCCGACCACTGCTATCGATTGACCGCCATTTTTTAAACTAGCCATGTGGGCAGCTGTGTCAATCCCTCTGGCTAAACCACTGACAATCACAAGATTATTTTTTAGGCCTGAAATAATTTTTTGGACAGAAGCTACTCCAACTTTAGAACAATCACGAGATCCTACAATAGATAACTTCATCCTCTCTAAAAGTGTCAAATCTCCTTGGTAAAACAGGAGGACAGGTGGGTTGTACATTTCTGCCAAAGCCATTGGGTAGATCTCGTCCAGAATCGAAAAAGATGGGAACTTCTTAAATGTCTGCTTAAGCTCCTTGATATCTAACGCTTTATAACGCTCCATGAATAGAACCGGCTTGCTAGTCTCTGAGATGACTGCCATGTCTCTTAGGGATAGGGAGCGTTGACTGGTCTTTTGGTAATGGATAATATGATTGACTTGTAGATTACTCAATCCAGCCTGCTTGAGCTTGAAGAGTTCAAAATTATTCATAAATACACCTCTATCTATTTCTCCGTAAAAAATTTTAAAAAGTGTATTTGTTTTATGAATTTTTAGAAATAAATTTATGTAAAATTATATTTTCAACTGTAAAAAAGGCTGGGAATTTCATCCCAACCTTTACGCTGATACTGGCTATTTTCAGGTCTTCTTTTTTATATTAGGCTCTTAAGCTCTTGTTATTTGTTGTCTTTTGACTCCTTATAACTGTTAAAATTATCCATTTCCTCCCTTATCTCAGACTCACTGGAGCTTGAAGGAACAGAATAAGGAGGTTCCTTGTACTCATCGGTGGTATCTGGTCGGCTATTAGGGTGATAAAAACTGGTAAAAGCTACCACCACGATCAGCATGACCCCAAAGCTTGGTAACAAACTCACTAACTTCTCTGATAGTGTCAGAGACACTTTAGCTTGTAATTCCTGCTGCCAGTTCGGATGAGCTTTGGTCTTTTGGGACAGATTCTTAAGATGAGGAGCCAGAAAGATCATCTGAAAGGCTAGCAAGGAACTAATGCAGATATAGTTAAATTTTCTGATGTTCGACTCATCAATGTTTGATGTATTCATCATGATAAGAAAGATGATATAAAGTGCCGCTATGGGAAAAACTCCCATGGCTGTCCAAACCCTTTTCAAGCGATAGTGGGCAAAGTCCTGTAATTCTTGCTGGTATTTGTCCTTCTGATTCGTTAATATCCTGCTGACTCCTTATTTAATTATTGGTATGAGAGATTATCCTCTTAGTAATAGGTTGTTGCCAATATATTGACAATAACTGCACTAACAAACTTAAAACTCCCCTAATCTGACAAATAGAGCAACTATTGTTTTGCTAAGTATCGCAAATATCTTCTCATCATAACAACTGGACTTATAATTAGAACTATTTACTTCTGTGCTTGCTACTACAATCTCATGAAAATCAGGATAAGTTGACTGTGTGTCTGTAAAAGAGCATTGAGATTAGTTAGCACTCTTTTGTCTATATAATAAGAAATCAGCCATCAAATCGGTGACGGCCGTCTCATTTTCATCATACTTTTTGGTAATTGAGAAGAGCTCCGATTAAATCGGCATCACTTTGGTAATGAGCAGTCTTGATGGTCAAGGTCTTAAAGTGCTGGGAGCCAAGAACACTGTCAAACAGTTTTTGGTACTCTTTTTTGACTGTGTCAAGCAAGAGAGGCTGGCTGCTGATCGCCCCTCCTATAACCACCAGATCAATCTGCGTATGGATCTGAAGCGTCAGTACAAGGTGGGCAATTCTGCGACAATAATCTTCAAATAAGGCTAGGAGCTCTCGAGAAGATCCATCCTTCAAACGATCAAAAACAGACTGTATATCTGGCTGATCTAGCTGTAACAGCTCACCAGCCTGCTGGATAAAATGATCAGCTGGATCTGTCTGCTCCAGCAGCTTTTCTAAGGTCTCTTTATTGAGATCAAGGGCGTCTTTAAGAGCACCGAGTCGATTGGATTGAGAATCTTTTTTAGCCTTGCTGGCATAGCTAGACTGATGTTGGCTCAAAGGAAAACTGACAAGATGCTTATCGACCATCAAACTTAGTGTTGCCTTTGTCTCTAACATTAGGACAGCCCCACTATCAACCTCTTTTAAGGGGCCATTTGCCGTCTCTGCTAGTGCCACGGCATTCGTCTGGTTGATCACTGATACTGGTAATTCAAAGGCTTCTGATAGATGCTGGGCCAAGGGATAATCCTTGAGGTAGGGAAGGACATGACTGTGGAATATACGTCCTCCCTTGCTGACTTCCCCAGGAAAGGAGACGGCGATCCCTTGGATATGATGACGGTAAGGCGCTATAATCACTCTCAAGGTTTCTAAAAACTCTTCGAGATTGTCCGGAGTTGGCACTGTCGTTTGATCGTAGAAATCTAGACTGGCATCTAAAAGGGCATGCCTGATGTCAGTTCCTCGGACAGCGATGGTTAAAAAGTAAGGATAGGAATAATCTCTAAGTACCCGTGCGGGATTACCGCCAACTAGGACGTTACTTCCAAAACTTCTAGTGATAACGGTGCTGGGCTCTACTCTGACATTGTGGCCTAGTGTAACGCCCGGTAAAATCATGGCTCCACTCCCTAATTGTAAATTATCGCCAATGACTACAGGCCTTCCAAATTCCTTCCCAGATACTTTTTCTGCATCACTGGCGGCATGAAGAGAGGTCAAAATCTGGCAATTATCACCAATCTCAGCATTGTTGCCGATATGAATTTCACAGACATCAACAAAGGTTGTATTGGCCCCTGCTTGGAAGTTTTCTCCCAGATAGATATGACTACCATAGTCACACTCAAAACCTGGACCAAGGCTAACTGATTGCCCCGTCTGACCAAGAAAGGTCTTGATCAGTACATCTGCCTGATCTGGGTGTTCCTCTGTATTGATCATGCGCGTCATAATACGCGCCCTTTCTCGAAGATCGACCAGCTCTGGATCTGACGCATTATAGAGGCGTCCAGCTAACATCTTTTCACGCTCGGTCGTTATCCTTTTCTCTATTCCTTTATTCATTTCTATTTCCTATAATAGCTCTTATCTCCTCAAGTCATAACATTGATTTAATAGGCTCAAAGGTCTTGCGATGGATAGGCGTGATCCCTTTTTCCTTTAAACCACGCAGATGATCCTTGGTGCCATAGCCAGCATTGGACGAAAAGCCATAGCCTGGATAACACTCGTCGAGCTCCCTCATCATTCTATCTCTGGTTACTTTTGCCACAATCGAAGCTGCAGCAATAGATAAGCTATTGGCATCTCCCTTAATAATGGCTGTCTGCTCTATATCTAGTTCCAAGTTCATGGCATCTATCAGGAGGTGCTTGGGGGCTTGGTCCAATTGCTTCACGGCCTCTATCATAGCTAGTTTCGTCGCTTGATAAATATTAACCTCATCAATCACCTGATTAGACATGATACCAATACCGACTGACAGGGCTTGATCTTTAACGGCTTGATAGAGAGTTTCATGATCTTTTTTAGGAATTTTCTTACTATCATTCAATCCTTTGATTTTACAGCCTTTAGGTAAAATGACGGCTGCTGCTACGACCGGACCAGCTAGGGGACCACGTCCTACTTCATCGATTCCAGCGATCAGCTCGATCCCTTGATCATAAAGTCCTCGCTCATAAGCTAACATCTTCTCTAGACGCTCATCCTCTAGCTGATTGGCTTTGATCTCCTTGATCTTTTTTTGGATAGCTTTTTGGACACCTGTGCGCTCATCTTTAGACAACTCTTCAAATAAGGGATCATTTAGCTGTGTAATCCCTGCCAAACGCTCTGTTATTTCCTTAATGGTCGCCATCTAAATCACTCACCCTATCCAGTGTATAGCGCCCTAGCTTACCATCTCTGACCTCTTTGACAAAGAGGCTATAGAAGCGATCGTAATCATCTCTAAAGCCTAGTTTTTCTGTTAGCAGCATGATGATTTCAGGTGAAGGTAAGCTAAGATCGATGTCTTTGAAGTGCTCTTGCAGGCGCTCTGGGTAATGCGCTTTAAAATAATCCAAACCAAAAATAGTCACATCATCCATAGGCAAAAGATTATCCTTGATAGCTCCTGTCAGAGCTAACTTTAATCCAACCGTCTGATCTTCAAATTTTGGCCATAGGATACCAGGAGTATCCAAGATTTCCAAATCTTTATTAGATTTAAGCCACTGCTGCCCCTTAGTCACACCAGGACGATTCCCCACTACTGCAATCTTTTTACCTGCTAGGCGATTCATCAGAGTAGACTTACCTGCATTTGGAATACCGATAATCATCGTCCTTAGCGTTTCCTTTTTGATACCTCTCTGGCGCAGACGCTCCAACTTGTCTGCCATCAGTTCTTTGGCAGAAGCCGTGATTTTTTTGACAGTGGCAGACTCTTTGGCATTGATCAAAAGCGTCTTAATGCCCTGATTTTCATAATAATCTTGCCAATCCTTGATGATGACTGGATCAGCTAGATCCGCCTTATTTAGGACAAGGAGCTTGGGCTTATCCCCGACAATTTTTGTTAACATGGGATTTTGACTCGATAGTGGCAGACGGGCATCCACAAGGATCGTTACAAAATCAACGTGTTTTATATTCTCCTGCACCTGACGACGTGCTTTGGACATATGTCCTGGGAACCATTGAATAGTAGCCATGTTACTCCTTTCGTACTAATCAGGTTTCAGTAGCCTGACTCTTATTTTCATCATATTAGCTAATCTTAACTATTATAGCATGAAATCTCTAAGTTTTATGCTCTCTAATCCCATAATCCTATCCAGTTTAGTTGGACGTATTAAGATAGATCATTTAGCTTATCTAATAGGGGCTTTTAAATGAGAATACCATCTAGGTGATCCATCTCATGCTGACAGATCTGGGCAGGGAGATCTTTTAGAACAATAGTTTTGGTCTGCCAGTTTTGGTCCATGTAGGAAACGTTAATACTGCGATAACGCTGGGTTGACCGCTCACCAGATAAAGATAAGCAGGATTCCTTGGTTTCATAGGGGTCTGCTCTTGTGATCAGGATAGGATTGAACATAACGAGATCAAATGGGCCCATATTGATGATAATCACGCGCCTATTGCTACCGATCATATTGGCTGCTAGCCCAAGACAATCTTTTCGGTGGGCAGCTAGTGTATCCTGTAAATCCTTAGCTAGAGGAAGATCTGCTGGGGTGGCAGATTTAGAAGGTTGAGACAAGAAAAACTCATCTCGGATAATTGCTTTTTCCATCACTATTCCTTTGCTACACATTTTTCTCCTATTTTACCATATTTGCGCTAGCGCTTATCCTAAGATTTTATTGTCTTTATTGGGTGGGCAGTGTACAATAGAGACAACTATCATCTGAAAGCAAGGGGAGGATTATGGCAACCAAGCACCAACAAATCATCAGCTATCTTCGCACTGCTATTACTAGTGGCCACCTCAAAAAGGGTGATAAATTGCCATCTATTCGTCAGCTTAGTCAAAGCTTTAACTGCAATAAAGACACAGTTGAAAAGGCTCTGATAGAGCTTCGCTACCAACACCTTATCTATGCCGTTCCTAAGAGTGGATATTATGTCTTGGAAGGGCAGGAAGAACAGGAAACTGACGATGATCTAGATATTAGCATCCAAGACTATCACCAACTGGCCTACCAAGACTTTACCAGCTGTTTATCAGAAACGTTAGTGGGGAGAGAAAATTACCTCTTTAATGCCAGCCAGCAGGGACATGGCTTACCAGAATTGCGCCAAGCCCTTCAAAAACACTTGCTAGATCGGGCTATCTATACTAGTCCTGACAATCTGGTCGTTACCTCAGGTACCCAGCAGGCCCTCTATATTCTGTCACAAATGACCTTTCCCAATCAGAAAGATCGCATCTTGATCGAACAACCAACTTATCACCGCTTCAATCATTTAATTAAACAACAAGGGCTACCTTATCTGACGATTGATCGTGGTAGAGAGGGGCTTGATTTTACCCAATTAGAGCAGCTCTTTGCTAGCCAGCCCATCAAGTTTTTCTATACGATTCCAAGACTATCTAATCCGCTTGGGCTCTCCTACAGTAGACAAGAAAAAGAAACCTTGGTCAGGCTCGCCCACCGCTATCAGGTCTATATTGTAGAGGATGACTACATGGGAGACTTTACACGATCTGACAACCTTCCCTTACACTACTATGATACGCATAATAGGGTCATCTATCTCAAGTCCTTTAGTACAACTGTATTTCCAGCATTGCGACTTGGAATGTCTGTCCTTCCTTCACAAATTTTAGATGATTTTTTAGCCTATAAGCATCTGATGGACTACGATACTAGTTTGATTATGCAAAAAGCCTTATCCCTCTATCTGGAAAATGGCATGTTTCAGCGTCATCTGGATAGACTTAAAAATAGCTTTGCCAATCGTCAAGATCAGGCACTAGCCTTGCTGTCGCAACTGGGTGAACATTGGGACTATCAGGTCGGCCCAAAATTCATCAGTCTCTATCCTCCAAAAGAGCTAACTATTGGTCAACTGCAAGACAGAGATATTCCACTCTTATCAAAAAAATCCTTTCTCCATGCTCAAAGCTTCCCCATTATCTACCTTGAAAATGATCATAAACTGGCATCAGTGGTTGCAACCCTAATCAAACTAGATAAAGAGTTGGGTAAAAAGATGCAGAGAGACTAGGATTGAATCTGGTTCAGCTATCCCATCTTACTTTTAACTATTGCAGAAATCAGATAATAAAAAGAGAATCCTGGGATTCTCTTTTTGTTATTTTAATTTTTCAAATCGTAGGTGAACTGCGATTTTTTCTCCATAACCATTACGCTCTAAGTCACGCTGCAAGCGGTAAGCAATATAGTGCTCGGCAATACTAATGTAGCCCGCATCCATGAGACGATTTTCGACTTGCGACTGAACCATGCTAATGGTTGGACGATCGGCATGGGCCTCTTCAAGATCGATGACAACTTTTTTGGTCACTTCTGCTAATTCTTGACGCAGGTTATCATCCAGAACATAAACAGCTTGAGCCGCCTTTAAAATAGCCTGATAGATTTTTTCTGGATCAAATTCAACCACTTGTCCATTGCGTTTGGTAATTTGCATACTTGGCCTCTTTCGTTATTATTTAAAAACCATTATGACAGGATAGCTATATTTGTCAAGTTTTTCCTCAAGTGCTCTCACTATTTTCTATTTAGATAGCCGCTTATTAGGGACTTTTTGTAAAAAATCCTGGGAATCGCCTGACTAGTAGTCAGGTCTGACGACACCTGTAACTGTTTCCTTGGTCGCTTGGTAGTCACCATCTATGACAACCTTAATGATGCGCTTAGCATCTGCATCCGGGCAAGCGACGAGAGGTAAGCGTGTTGGTCCAGCTGCAAAGCCCATATAGTTGAGAACGGCCTTGACAGGGGCTGGACTTGGATATGAAAAGAGGGCATGGACTTTGGGAACAAAGCGACGTTGGATAGCAGCTGCTGACTTGATATCATTGTTGGCAATAGCCTGAATCATCTCAAACATCTCATCACCATTTGTATGGGAAGCAACTGAAATAACACCATCAGCACCAAGGTTCATGGCATGGAAAGCATCCGCATCCTCACCTGTATAGACTAAAAATTCTTGCGGCTTATTCTCGATAAGGTAGGCCATATTGGCCAGGCTGGTGCACTCTTTAACACCGATAATATTAGGATGCTCTGCCAAACGCAACAAGGTCTCCGGAGTCATTTCAACAACGACACGGCCTGGGATATTATAGATAATAATAGGAAGATCAGAAGCATCTGCGATAGCTTTAAAATGTTGGTACATGCCCTCTTGAGACGGTTTATTGTAGTAAGGGACAATTGCCAGACCTGCAGCAAAGCCACCAAACTCCGCAACTTCTTTTGCAAATTCAATCGAATCACGGGTGTCATTTGTTCCCACACCTGCGATCAAAGGGACACGACCAGCTACGACCTCTTGTACTGTTTTAAAAATCTGTAGCTCTTCATCATGGGTCAGTGTAGGGCTTTCTGCAGTAGTTCCTGCCAGCAAAAGAGCCTCTGTATGATGATCCAGTAAGTGCTCAATCAGAGATGGAATAGCCTCAAAATTAATCGAGCCATCCTTATGAAAAGGAGTGATAAAGGCTGTTATTAAGGAAATATCTTTTAAGTCTTGATAAGACATAGGGGACTAGTCCTTTCTATTTTTCTTGTCTATAGCAATGCATATAGCTCCTGACGTCACTGTCAATAGAGCAACATCTTTGAAAGTAAAATGACTATGCATCCAACCGTTCATAATGATTAGCAGTACCAATGCATAGGTAGTTAGAAAGAATACTAATAGCTTAGCATAATAGAGCTGTCGATTCATAAGGCTGCTTCTCCTTAAGCCATATAGGTAAACCAGTCCTAATTCTGGACTGGCATTCTCTTTTATTTCAATTCAAATTTAAGTTGAGATGTTGGACGAACCAAACTTTTTTCGTGCAGCGTTTCTGCGATTTGGACAGAATTCCAGGCTGCACCCTTGAGAAGGTTATCTGAAACCACCCACATATGAATACCTTTGGGAGTATCTAAATCTTTACGAATACGACCGACGAAGGTCTCACGTGAGCCTACAGCATTAACTGCCTGTGGATAGACTTGGTTAGCCACATCATCTTCCAAAACAGCACCAGGGAAAGCCGCAATGGCAGCTTTAACCTCTTCGATTGGCGCTTCTTCTTTTGTTTCAATATAGATAGATTCTGAATGAGCCATCAAGACCGGAATACGCACGCAGGTTGCAGAGACTGCAATAGCATCATCTTCCATGATTTTCTTGGTCTCATTGGTCATCTTCATTTCTTCGTAAGTATAGTCATTGTCGGTAAAAACATCAATTTGAGGGAGAGCATTAAAGGCGATAGGATAATGCTTTTTATCCCCACCAGTCGGAAGGAGATGTGCTTCAACCTCTCTAGCACTCTTTCCATCATTTAAAACTTCTTTCAACTCACGTTGCGTTTCATTGATGGCAGACTGACCTGCTCCCGACACAGCCTGATAGGTTGAGACGATGATACGACTCAATCCCCACTTCTGACGAACTGGCTCAAGAGCCACCATCATTTGGATGGTTGAACAGTTAGGACAAGCTACGATACCATTATGCCCCTCAAGTGCATGAGCATTGACCTCAGGAACAACCAAGGGGACATCGGGATTTTGGCGGAAATAGGATGTATTATCGACCACAACAGCACCAGCCTTAACCGCATAAGGAGCGTATTTAGCAGAAACAGATCCTCCGGCAGAGAAAAGAGCAATATCGACTCCTTCAAATGACTTTTCTGTTGTTTCTTCTACTGTGACCTCTTGTCCCTTATACTGGAGTACTTTCCCAGCAGAACGACTGGAAGATAATAAACGAACGCGGTCAATAGGAAGCGTTGATTGCTCCAACTGTTGAATCATTCGTGTCCCAACGGCACCAGTGGCACCAACAACTGCTACTGTATATCCCATAATTTAGCCCTTTCTTTGAGAACAACCTTCATAATATTCTAAAAACTTATAGTGCCCTTATTATACACTTTTTGCAAGGGAAAGAAAAGGGATTTAGGGTGAAAATCATCATAGTCAACCTAGCTCTTTCAAAAAATAAAGTTTAGTCCAATCATTGATGAGAAAATCTAACCGGTCGAGCTGGGTTATCCCACGCTTTTTTTACGTTTCATGCCATGTAAAAAGCCCCTACCTACTAGGTAGAGGCTCAAGGGCATTCTTGAGAATGAGATAGAATGGTTCACACAAACTATCAAGGTCCGCTCCTGCGTTTATGACCTCCCTAGCGCAATATGGTCTTACGACCAAATCGACTCATCGCATGTCAGTATTATAGCATAGCTTGAGATTTATAACAAGGGAGCGACAGTCTTAACCACTGCCCCAATGGCTTTTTCTGCAAATGGCAGCTCTTTGAGTATTTCCTCAGTGACTTCTTTAGAGTCTTCCAGTGTCTTTTGGAAATCTCTTTCAATTTTTCTAATTTCTGAAGATTGGTAGAGGTAGGCTGCACATTCAAAATGATGATAGAGACTGCGATAGTCTAAATTGATCGTGCCAACCGTTGCTCGCTGGTCATCGGAAACGAAGACTTTTGCGTGCACAAAGCCTGGAGTGTATTCATAGATCTTGACACCAGACTCGATTAACGTTTTGTAATAAGTTTTGGCAAGGTAGTAAGCGATCGGCTTATCTGGAATACCTGGCATAATAATCTTAACATCAACCCCACGTTCTGCCGCAAACTTGAGGGCATGTTCCATCTCACTGTCTAGAATTAAGTAAGGGGTCATGATGTGTACATAATCTCTAGCATGATTCAAAATATCAATGTAGACATTTTCTCCTACCTTATCGTCATCTAACGGAGAATCCGCATAGGGAACGACATAGCCATCATTGACAGTAGGGTGATGATGCTGTCCCAGATAAGAGCGTACTTGCGAATTTTCTGTGATAGGTCCCCACATTTGTAAGAAGAGAATGGTGAAGGTATCTACGGCCTGTCCCTGAATCATGATTGCAGTGTCTTTCCAGTGACCGAAACGCTCGATAGCATTAATGTACTCATCTGCCAAGTTGATACCACCGGTAAAAGCTACTTCTCCATCAATGACAACAATCTTTCGGTGATCACGATAATTGTAGTAGGTTGACAAAAACGGAGATAGGGGAGCAAAAGCTTTTGATTTGATTCCTAACTTTTCTAGGCGCTTACTGTAGCCATAGCTGAGTGTGGTCATCTCAATCATGCCATCATATAAGACACGAACCTCAACACCTTCTTGCACTTTCTCTTCTAAAATACTTAAAATTTCCCCCCACATAATACCTTCATCTATGATGAAGTATTCCATGAAAATATATTTCTTAGCCTGTCTGAGCTGTTTCTTGAGTTCAGCAAACTTCTCCTCACCCGAAGGGAAATAAGTCACCTGACTATGGCGATAAACGGGAAAATGATTATCGTCAAAGTTAAGGTAGTTAGCTAGATTATAAAAGGTGCTGTGAGATGCCTTTAACTCATTCAAGACAGCATCATCTTGCTGCAGATAGTGGGTTGTCTGATTGATATTACTTTGCAGCTGGCGCTTCATGCCATTATAACCCCAATCAATCTTGGTGTACAAGAGAAAGAGGCCCCCTAAAATTGGAAACGGTATAACAACAAGCATCCAGGTTAATTTTGCAGTAGAGTCCATTCGGCTATTAAATAAATAGAGTACGGAAATACTAGCAATTATACCATCCAGAACTTGAATGTGCAGACGGTAGTTGTCCAACCACATATAGCTAGATACGATCACGAAAATCTGCAAGAGCAAAAGCAGGACAATGACTGTCGTTCGGCTAAAAATACCACGTAACAGACTTCTTCTTCCCTTACTTAACAGGCGTCTAACCTTATTTGTATCGTCTATAATAATCTCCCCTTTCACTTAAAATAGATGCTATTCATTATACCACAGAATTCACTCTAAAAACGGTTGAGAAAAAATTTTCTCAACCCCTTTTTTACGAGTAAATTCAAAAATTAAAGACATCATTGAGATTCTCAGCCATGGTAGGATGAGTGAAAATTTGCTTTTGGAAATAAGTGTAGGGAATACCATTATCCATGGCAAGAGTGATGAGATTAATCAGCTCATGGGCTTCTTTTCCAAATAAAGTTGCTCCTAAAATCTGTTGACTATCTGCATCGACAACCACCTTGAAGATTCCACGTAGATCGCCATTGACATGGGCACGAGGCATTCCAGCTACAGGTAAGCTATTTGCCTTATAGTTTAACCCTTGCGCTTTGGCAGTCTTTTCATCAATCCCAACTCGTGCCAAAGGCGGATTAACAAAGGTCGAATAAGGAACATGATGACGATTCTTGTGTGAGTAGTCTTTATTACCATTTAGATAATTAAAGACAATTCGGAAATCATCCAAAGAGACATAGGTGAATTGAGGGCCTCCATTGACATCTCCTACGGCAAAAACGTTAGGGACTGCTGTCTGGCAGTATTCATCAACCTCAATAGCACCACGGTCTGTTAAATTGATAGCAGTATTTTCCAGCCCCAGTCCTTGTGTATTGGGCTTACGGCCAGTGGCATAAAGGACAGCATCAAAGTTAAAATCACCATTATCAGTTGTAATGACAACCTCTTCTCCTTGGTTGCTGACCCGGGTGATGTTAGTCCCTAATTTGAAGGTAACACCATCTTCTTCCATGTAGGTTTGCGCAAGGCCAGAAATTTCTTCTTCTTCACGCGCAAAAATGCGTTCGATCGGATCAAAAACTGTTACTTCCGTACCCAACTTAGCATACAAGTTGGCAAACTCAAGACCGATATTACCACCACCGATAATACCAAGACGCTTAGGTTGCTCAGGTAGATTCTGAATGCCAGTACTATCATAAACGTGCTTTGATTCCGTCAAGCCAGGGATAGGAAGAACATTGGATACGGCACCGATATTAATAATAATCACGTCTGCGGTTAGCTGCTCCGTCTCTTGGTCACTTGTAATCTCAAGGATCTTATCGCCCACAAAGCGAGCACTGGCATTATAAACATCAGCCGTCGCAGCATTATCAAGCATGCCAAAATTTTTGGCCCGAAGACGCTCTACTACAGCTGTCTTCTCAGCCATCGCATCTGTGAAATCGTAGCCTTTTTCCGTTGCTGTAATCAGAACTTTGGTCGGAATACAACCGATATTGATACAAGTCCCTCCATACATGGTGGCATCCTTTTCAATCATAGCGACGCTCTTACCTTGGGCAGCTGTTTTTGCTGCTAAGGTTTTTCCGGCTTTACCAAAACCGATTACAATCATGTCATATGTTTTCATATTGTATTATTGTTTCCTTTCTTTATATTCTCATTTTAGCAAAGGGCATGACCTATTGTCTTATTTCCACTACGGGATTGCTAGGTTGAAAAGAAAAGGCTGAGACAGAAGTTCTCAGCCTTATTTATTTGATCAATTTTATTTGCTAGGCGCAGTGGTTGGCCGCCCTTATCTTGGGGCGTATTCCTTTTTTCGTCATTACTAATTCTAATAACCTTATAGAGAGGACTAGCTTTCATACCATAGCTGCTGTGTCCGAAATTTCTGCCAACAACTCTAAAATAGGCCAATGGCTGTTCCATCTTCTGCAACATCCATATTGAGAGCGGCTGGCTGTTTAGGAAGTCCTGGCATCGTCATCACATCACCCGTTAGGGCAACGATAAAACCAGCACCAGTTTTGGGAACAAATTCTCGAATGGAAATATCAAAGTCTGTAGGAGCTCCTAGTAAATTAGAATCATCAGAGAAGCTGTACTGGGTTTTGGCCATACAAACAGGCAATTTATCCCAGCCAAACTCAGCAAATTGTTTCAGTTGTGTCTTAGCCTTCTTTTCAAACACAACTCTACGGCCACCATAAATCTCAGTGACAATTTTCTTTATCTTATCTTCTAGGGTAGCCTTATCGTTATAAAGACGGTGGTAATTTGCCTGTCCCTTCTCCACGGTCTCAACAACAGCTTTAGCCAATTCTTGACCGCCTTCTGCTCCTTTAGACCAGACACTGGTCAGGGCTACTGGTAGGTCAATACTGGCACAGAGATCTTTAAGAGCGGCGATTTCTGCTGGGGTGTCCGTGCTAAATTCATTAATAGCTACAACTGCAGGCAAACCGAACTTACGAATATTAGCAACATGGCGTTTTAAATTGGCAAAACCTGCTTTAAGTGCTTCAATATTTTCTTCTCCTAAAGCTAATTTGTCCACACCGCCGTGCATCTTGAGGGCACGAATAGTCGCAACGATGACAACAGCGTCAGGAGATTTGGGAAGATTGGGTGTCTTGATGTCTAGGAATTTTTCAGCTCCTAAGTCCGCTCCAAATCCGGCCTCAGTGATGGTATACTCCGCCAAACCCAAAGCCGTTTTAGTCGCTAAGACTGAGTTACATCCATGAGCAATGTTGGCAAAAGGCCCACCATGAACCAGGGCTGGGGTTCCATAAATAGTTTGTACTAAATTAGGCTTAATAGCATCCTTAAGTATAAGAGCTAAGGCGCCTTCAACCTTCAAATCTTTAACGTATACAGGTGTACGGTCATAGCGATAGCCGATGACAATGGCAGACAAACGGTCTTTTAAGTCCTTGATGTCTGTGGCTAAGCACAAGATGGCCATGATTTCAGAAGCCACTGTAATATCAAAACCATCCTCACGAGGAATCCCATTGATCGGACTACCTAGACCAACCGTGACTTGGCGAAGCGCACGATCGTTGAGATCAAGCACACGCTTCCAGATGATACGGCGCTGATCAATTCCTAGCTCATTACCTTGATGCATATGATTATCTATAAAGGCTGAAAGAGCATTATTAGCCGTCGTAATCGCATGCATGTCACCCGTGAAGTGAAGATTGATGTCTTCCATAGGCAATACCTGAGCATAACCACCACCGGCAGCACCACCTTTAATGCCCATAACAGGACCTAACGATGGCTCACGCAAGGCAATCATGGTCGATTTTCCACTTTGATTGAGAGCGTCTGCCAATCCGATCGTTACTGTTGACTTACCTTCTCCGGCAGCTGTCGGATTAATGGCTGTCACCAATATTAATTTTCCTGGAGTATTTTCTTGGACTTTCTCAATAGTATCAAAAGATAATTTTGCCTTGTATTTTCCATACAGCTCCAGATCATCCAGGCTAATACCAATGGTTTCAGCTATGTCTGTAATAGGTTTTAATTCAACGCTTTGAGCAATTTCGATATCAGATTTCATGGAACACTCCTTTTTTAAAACTTAGGCTTCCTCATTATAACAAACTCCACTAAAAAAACGTACCATTTCTTGCAAATATATATCAAACATTCGGAAATTATTGGTGTCTTTAGCCTATTTATCACCCTCTATATCCATAAAAATTAATCATTCAGTTTTTTAACAAGATCATAACACGAGCACTTCCTCAGTATACAGCGATCTAGACTATTGCAATCATCTTTCTCTTATTTTTTAGCATGAAAAGCGAGTCATCATTTTTTAAAGGACGATACCGTATATTCTTAATCGCAAACAAAACTTTAAAGTCGTAGCAAAATCCACAATAAAGATTAATTGTACTGCAATATATCCCTGTTATTCTGTCGGAATACTTCTGTCAAAGATAAAAAAATTTACAAGAGACAAAGTATCACTAACAATAAGGAGGATTAGTAATTATGGAAACTACATTTGAAACTAACTTTAAACGCATTGAAACAAAGTATATTGTCGATAAAAAGCAATTAGCAGAGCTCTTACAAGATTTAAAAGTCTTCTTGGTAGAGGATGACTATCCGACCTCTACTATTACTAACATTTACTTTGACAATGATGACTTTGAGATGATCAAGGACTCTGTTGCTCATAAAAATGGGCGTGAAAAAATTCGTATGCGGACCTATTTACCTAACCCAGAGCCTAATAGCCGAGTCTTTTTAGAATTAAAGAAAAAAGACGCACAAGGTATCGGTCATAAATTTCGCCTCTTGTCCAATCCTATATCTATTACTAGGCTTGTCACTCAAGGAATCAGTGATGATGATATTCAAGACGATGCTTTGGTTAGAGAGATCGGCACGCTCACCAAGCGTTATAAAAATCTTCGCCCTCGGATGTTTATCTACTACGAACGCTACTCTCTTAAGGAAAAATATAACCCTCTAAATCATTCTAAGTGCAAGGTGCGTGTGACGATTGATCAAAATCTCAGATATAGAGATAATAATATTACCTTATTTGATGGTCATGACGGACTGCCACTTTTAGATCCTAACCATGTTATCATGGAAATCAAGGCACCTGGTGACAAGCCTCAATGGCTCCAAGAGATTCTTGACAAATACCATATCGAAGAGAGTCATTTCTCTAAGTACAGTACTGCCTACCATAAATCCCAAGGGCTGCCTATTGAACACAGTCTCATTCATAACTAAGAAAGGAAGCCTATGACTTATGACTTCAGCATTATTTGATTCTGTTTTTTCAAGCAAGGTACCAACTGTTGACGCTGGTATGCTAGCCTTATCGATTTTAACGAGTTTAGGACTGGGGCTCTGTTTGTCTTGGGTTTATAAGTATCGTACACTGTATACACGTGAGTTTGTTGTCACCTTGACGATGTTACCCAGTCTTATCACCTTGGTTATTTTTTTAGTCAATGGTAATCTTGGGACCAGTGTTGCTGTGGCAGGGACTTTCAGTCTCATCCGCTTTCGCTCAGCGACCAGTGGGTCACGTGAGTTGCTTGCTATTTTTTTATCAATGATTATTGGCCTAGCCTCAGGAATGGGATTTTTAGTCCTGTCGGCTGTATTTACAGTGATACTGCTGCTGGTCTGGCTGATTTTGGAAAACACGAAAGCCCTCACCCACGGTCAGACTCGCCGTCTTCTAACATTGACAGCTGAATATTCAGAGCATATAGAAACAAAATTGATAGACATTTTAGAAAACCTTTGCTCCAGACACGATCTCATTTCCATTGCCAGCACTAAGCAGGGAAGCGAAATGACGCTTGTCTATGAGGTGGATCTGAAAGTGGGCATTGACGATTTCAAACTCACCCAGACACTTCTAGAAGGTATCGATCATCTAGATATCACAATTACTAAAATGGCTAAAAAGAAGAAAAATTTATAAATACTATATGCAAAGCTCCAGTCTTCATTGCCTGGAGCTTTTTGTTGCTATGATAGGAGTGGTGCTCTGGCGCTTTCTTACTAGAGCGTTTAATTTACAAATATTAGGGAATTTTGTACAATACAGCTATGAAAATTCTAATTACATCAGGAGGCACAACCGAACCAATTGATCGGGTTCGTGGTATAACCAACCATTCTTCAGGGGCACTGGGAAAAGCTATAGCAGAAGCCTTTTTGACTGGGCAACATCAAGTCACCTTGGTGACAACAAAAAATGCTCTAAAGCCAGCTCCCCATCAAGACCTAACTACTCATCTCGTCAGTGATGTTGCTAGTCTACTCAAGACACTGGAGCCACTGACCAAAACTCATGATGTTCTTATTCACAGTATGGCTGTCTCTGATTATAGCCCTATCTATATGACTGACATAGCGGAGGTCAGCCAAACTTCTGATATAACCAGCCTCTTAAGTAAGACAAATGCTGAGAATAAGATTTCTTCTCAGGCCGATTATCAAGTGCTTTTTTTAAAGAAAAATCCTAAACTGATTTCTTTGGTCAAGCACTGGAATCCAGAAATTCGACTGGTCGGCTTCAAACTTTTGGTAGATGTCGCTAAAGACGAATTGATTGACGTGGCTAGAGACAGCCTGACAAAAAATGAAGCTGAGCTCGTTATTGCCAATGATTTGACCCAAATAACTAGCGATCAGCATATGGCCTACTTGGTGGATAAAACCAGCCAATCCCTGGCTACTACAAAGCAAGAGATTGCTGCACAACTCTATGAAAGGATAGCTCTCTATGACTAAGACTATCTTATTGGCTGTTACGGGTAGTGTCTCAGCCTATAAAGCAGCCGACCTTACCAGCCAGCTCAAAAAGCTCGGCTATGATATCCATATCATCATGTCAGAAGCGGCTACAAAATTTATCACTCCTTTGACTCTTCAAGTTTTGTCCAAAAACTCTGTCTATCTAGATGTCATGGTAGAAGATAGACCAAAAGGCATTAACCATATTGATCTCGCTAAGCAAGCAGATCTTTTCCTGCTTGCTCCTGCTTCTGCTAATACTATTGCAAAAATGGCGCAGGGGATGGCAGATAATATGGTAACCACCACTGCTCTAGCCTTGCCGAGAGAAACACCAAAACTGCTTGCCCCAGCTATGAATACAAAGATGTACGACAATCCTTTGACTCAGCGAAATTTGACTATCTTACGAGATGTCGGATATCAGGAGATCCAACCGCGTGCTAGCTTGCTAGCTTGTGGAGATGTTGGTCGGGGGGCTTTGGCTGATATTCCAACGATTATTGCTGCTATTGAGGAGGCTTTAATATGAGACATCAACGCTCATCGCAAATTGCTACTATTGCTTTATTCTTTGCGACTATGCTGGTCATTGAAATCATCAGTCAAGTCATTTTTCAAATCTTGCCACTCCCTGTTAAACCCACTTTAACTCTTGTTCCTGTTATCATTGCTGGCATCCTCTTTGGACCAAAAGTTGGGAGCAGCTTAGGGCTTGCTATGGGAATTATGAGTGTTATCCGCAATACTATCATCTTAACACCGACCAGTTACTTATTTTCCCCCTTAGTACCCGATGGGAATTGGAAATCGCTGATTGTGGCTATCGTTCCTCGCCTATTGATCGGTATCCTCCCCTATCTAGTCTATCGTTTGTTTCACAATCCTTTTGGCTTATACCTAGCTGGAGCATCTGGTGCCTTAGTTAATACGCTGTTTGTCCTAGCAGGTTTTGCATTTTTCTTTAACTACTTTGATGTCACAGGGCAGTCCCTGCTACTTGCCATTATCAGTAGTAATACTCTCGTTGAAATTGTGGTTGCTACTATCACAACTGGTATAATAATTCCCCGTCTACAGCGACTAAAAAAGAGTTGATGAGTCATGTTTATGACATGGCTTTTTATTTATTTTCATGCTATAATTTAGGCAGTTTTAGATTAAGAGGAGGTTAATAGTATGACTTATGCAGAAAATTACCAAAAATGGTTGGATTTTAGTGAACTTCCTGATTATCTTCGCAGTGAGTTAGTAGCAATGGATGATAAAACAAGGCAGGATGCCTTTTATACTAATCTTGAGTTTGGAACCGCTGGGATGAGAGGAGTAATCGGGGCTGGAACCAACCGTATCAATATCTATGTGGTACGTCAAGCAACAGAGGGACTGGCCCAGCTTATCGACTCCAAAGGACAGGAGCAAAAAGAGCGTGGTGTTGCTATCGCTTATGATTCCCGCCATTTCTCCCAAGAATTTGCCTATGAATCTGCTCAGGTTTTAGCCCAGCATGGTATCAAATCCTATGTCTTTGAAAGTCTCAGACCTACTCCTGAGCTCTCGTTTGCAGTACGTCATCTCAAGACATTTGCTGGAATCATGATTACAGCTAGTCACAATCCAAAACAATTTAATGGTTATAAGGTTTACGGTGAGGATGGTGGACAGCTTCCTCCTGCAGATGCCGATGCTCTGACTGATTATATTCGTGCTATTAGCAATCCTTTTTCTATCCCTCTTGCCGATTTGGATCAGGCAAAGTCTCAAGGACTTATCACTGTGATCGGTGACGCTGTTGATACTGCCTATCTCAAGGAAGTTAGGACTGTGACCATTAACCAAGACCTTATCAATCAGTATGGTAAGGATATGAAGATCGTCTACACTCCGCTTCATGGAACTGGAGAAATGTTGGCTCGACGTGCCTTGGCACAAGCCGGTTTTGAATCCGTACAAGTTGTCGAAGCTCAGGCTACAGCTGACCCTGAATTTAGTACGGTTGCATCACCAAACCCTGAGAATAAAGCAGCCTTTGCTATGGCTGAAGAATTGGGACGTCAGGTAGATGCCGATGTTTTAGTAGCTACCGATCCTGATGCCGATCGTCTCGGGGTGGAAATCCGTCAGGCTGATGGCTCTTATCTCAATCTTTCTGGTAACCAAATCGGTGCCCTTATTGCTAAATATATCCTCGAAGCTCATAAAACTCTTGGTACATTGCCAGCTAATGCAGCTCTGGCAAAATCGATTGTTTCTACTGAACTGGTCACAAAGATCGCTGAAAGTTACGGGGCAACCATGTTCAATGTCTTAACAGGCTTCAAGTTCATCGGTGAGAAAATTCAAGAATTTGAAGATAAGGGAAACTACACCTACTTATTTGGTTTTGAAGAGAGCTTCGGCTATCTCATCAAGCCTTTTGTCCGAGATAAGGATGCTATACAGGCTGTCCTTATTGTCGCTGAGATTGCAGCTTATTATCGCTCTCGTGGCATGACTTTAGCTGATGGTATTGCTGAGATTTACAATCAATATGGTTTCTTTGCTGAAAAGACTATTTCAGTCACACTTTCTGGTATTGATGGTGCCGCTGAGATTCAAAAAATTATGGATAAATTCCGCCATCATGTCCCTCAAACCTTTAATCACGCTGCTATAACAAAAACCGAAGACTTCCTTCAATTAACCTCTACCAGTCAAGATGGCAAGGTAGAATCATTGACAACACCGCCAAGCAATGTCCTAAAATATCATTTGGCTGACGGCTCTTGGTTTGCTGTTCGTCCTTCAGGAACCGAGCCTAAAATCAAGTTCTATATTGCTACTGTTGGTCAATCTGAAACCCAAGCTCAAGAAAAAATCACTGCTATTGACAAAGAAATTAATGATTTCATCCAATAAGTAATCCTTAAAAATCCCCATTTCTACGAAATGAGGATTTTTTAATAATCTAAGCAATCATTAAGTAAATAAAGAAAAAGGCTGAGCACATCTGCTCCAGCCTTATATTGTCAACAAGTGCAACAAACTTTAGTTTAAGTCCATTTGATTATAGGAGGTACTAAAGGATTTTAGTATATCATTTGGTGCTGAATCGTAATCTGTTGCTTCTACAAATGTAGCACCAACAATGATACGATTCGTTGCCTCTGCATCATCACAAGTGACTAAGGTCAATCGCTTTTGTCCCGGCACATCATTGATCACTTCAACATGACTTGGGGCTACCGTCTTAACCTCATCGATGGTATAAGTATAGACTTTTTCCTTATCTGTCAGATAGATTTTCATCCCCTTCTTGGCACGCTCCAATGGTGAGAAAAGCATCTTGGAAGCACCCGTTAAACCATAGACATGATGACTGGCCAAGGCATAGTTATTATCTCCCCCCATGACTTGGTCTTGTTTCATTGTCCCGGCGCCATAAGAAAGCTCTGTATTACCAAGGCCTTTAAAGATTGGAAGGTTAATCTCAAGATCTGGTACAGCGATCCCACCAATCACAGGTAAATCTTGGTCATCCATTTGTGAACCAATGACTGACTGAGCCGATACAGCATCTACCGAGTCAAAATCATAAGTCACTTTAGCTTTTTCATTCTTTTGGATAGTCTTTCTATCCACCTTGGATACCTGATACTGGTTGCTGCTTCTGGCAATAAAATAATTACGAATTGGGCGATTAAAAATCAAGGCAAGGCCAACCAGAAGTAAAATTAGAGCTAAGCTGATGCGCAGGATTGAAAAAAATCTTCCACGCTTTTTAGATGACTTGGATTTAGCTTTCGACATCTTGCTCATCTCCTTCTTTAGAGGCTTCATTAGCTACTAGGGCAAAGGTAACAATCTTGGCTGATTCATCTAGTCGCATGAGCTTAACTCCCATAGTTGAGCGACCAGTCTCAGAAATATCAGCAACACCTGTTCTAATGATAACACCTGTATCTGTCATAATCATGATGTCTTCATCACCATCAACTGTTACTAGTCCTGCCAACTGGCCATTTTTCTCAGTGACATTCGCAGTCTTGATCCCTTTACCACCACGGCCTTTGGTTGGGTATTCACTGGCTGATGTCCGTTTTCCATAGCCTTTTTCAGTGATAACGAGAACTTCTTGCTCATCTGTAATCACAGAGGCTCCAACCACACAGTCACCATCTCGAAGTGTCATTCCTTTGACTCCCGTGGCACTGCGTCCCATATTACGAACAATGGATTCATTGAAGCGCACAGAATACCCAAACTGACTACCGATAATAATATCATTAGCACCATCGGTTAGTAGCACATTGATCAGTTCATCATCATCTCTAAGATTCAGTGCTTTAAGTCCATTTTGACGAATATTAGCAAACTCAGATACATCGGTACGCTTGACCAGGCCCTTTCGTGTCGTGAAAAAGAATGATTTTTCAGCAAGAACTGTTTGATCTAAACTTATAATGGTTTGAATCGTTTCACCTTCTGCTAATTTCAATAAATTAACAATCGGTAATCCTTTAGCTGTGCGTCCATATTCAGGGATTTCATAACCTTTGAGACGATAAACACGACCATGATTAGTAAAGAAAAGCACAGCATCATGGGTACTTGTGGATACGAGATCTTTCACAAAATCATCGTCATTCACACCGGTTCCTTGAACACCACGTCCCCCACGTTTTTGAGCACGGAATTCATCTTGAGCTAACCGCTTGATGTAGCCCTTGTTAGACAGGGTAATGAGAACATTTTCTTCCTCGATCAAGTCTTCATCTTCAAGTGATAGCACTTCCCCGATCATAAGTTCTGTCCGACGTTGATCTGCAAATTTGCGCTTGATCTCATCCATCTCATCTTTGATAATGGTCACTACACGCTCTGGTTTTGCCAAAATATCAGCTAGATCAGCAATGAGAGCCAAGAGATCATTGTACTCATTTTGAATCTTATCACGTTCCAAACCGGTCAAACGGCGCAAACGCATATCCAGAATAGCCTGACTTTGACGCTCAGATAAGTCAAAGCGGCTCATCAACTCGGCTTGAGCTTCAGCATCTGTCTGACTGCCACGAATAATTGCAATGACTTCATCAAGATGATCAAGCGCAATCAGCAAGCCTTCTAAAATATGGGCACGCGCTTCTGCTTTTTCCTTATCAAAACGTGTCCGACGAACGATAACTTCTTTTTGGTGTTCAATGTAGTTTTCGATAATCTGACGCAAAGAAAGGATCTTAGGAACACCCTTTTCAATAGCTAACATATTGAAACTAAAGTTAGTTTGTAAGCTGGTCAGCTTGAATAAATTATTCAGGATGACATTGGCAGAAGCATCACGTCTCACCTCGATAATAAAGCGAACACCCTCACGGCTAGACTCATCACGTACAGCTGTGATCCCTTCGATACGCTTTTCTTGAGCTAGACGGACAATATGTTCGTGCACCTTAGTTTTATTAACACCATAAGGAAATTCGGTTACCACGATCCGTTCACGACCAGATTTTGTTGTCTCAATTTCTGTGCGAGAACGAAGCACAATAGAGCCCTTCCCGGTTTCGTAGGCCTTATGGATACCAGATTTCCCCATGACCAAAGCTCCTGTTGGAAAATCAGGCCCTGGCATCACTTCCATGATCTCACGTGTAGTTGCATCAGGCTTATCCATGACTAACTTGACTGCATCAATCGCTTCGCCTAGATTATGCGGCGGAATATTGGTTGCCATACCGACAGCAATCCCTGTAGCACCATTAACGAGCAGATTAGGGAAACGAGACGGTAACACCAAGGGTTCACGCTCGCTACCATCATAGTTATCTTGAAAATCTACAGTATTTTTATTAATATCACGCAGCATCTCTAGCGCAATCTTACTCATACGCGCTTCTGTGTACCGCTGTGCTGCTGCGCCATCGCCATCCATAGAACCGAAGTTTCCATGTCCATCTACCAGCATATGGCGATAAGACCACCATTGGGCCATACGTACCATGGCTTCATAAATAGAGGAATCTCCGTGAGGATGATATTTCCCCATAACGTCCCCGGTGATACGGGCAGACTTCTTATGAGGCTTATCTGGAGTTACACCAAGCTCATTCATCCCATAGAGAATACGACGGTGGACTGGCTTCAACCCATCTCTAACATCTGGCAGAGCACGTGCTACGATGACACTCATGGCATAGTCGATGAAACTGGTTTTCATCTCACTGGTTAGATTGACATCTACTAGATTTCTATCTTGCATTTATCTACTCTTTCTTTGCATTTAATCCCTATTATTATAGCATAAAAGCAGCATTTTTTCAGGTATTCTAATATCTAAATAAACCAGTCATGGCGCTTAAAAAAAGAAGAACTGGGATTAGCTAGTGACATTTTCTCTAAAAGGTGGTAAGATAAGATGGTATGGGCTTAAGCCTAAAAAAATTAAGGAGATGTTTAGACATGACTGCAACTAAACAACATAAAAAAGTCATCCTCGTCGGTGACGGTGCCGTAGGTTCATCTTACGCATTCTCACTCGTTAACCAAGGTATCGCTCAAGAGCTTGGTATTATTGAAATTCCTCAGCTTCACGAAAAAGCTGTTGGGGATGCACTTGACCTTTCTCACGCACTTGCTTTTACATCACCTAAGAAAATCTATGCAGCTCAATACTCTGACTGTGCAGATGCTGATTTGGTTGTCATTACTGCAGGTGCTCCTCAAAAACCAGGTGAAACTCGTCTTGACTTGGTTGGTAAAAACCTTGCTATCAACAAAACTATCGTTACACAAGTTGTTGAATCAGGATTCAACGGTATCTTCCTCGTTGCTGCTAACCCAGTGGATGTCTTGACATACTCAACATGGAAATTCTCAGGTTTCCCTAAAGAACGCGTTATTGGTTCAGGTACATCACTTGACTCAGCACGTTTCCGTCAAGCTCTCGCTGAAAAAATCGGTGTGGATGCTCGCTCAGTCCATGCCTACATCATGGGTGAACACGGTGACTCAGAGTTTGCTGTATGGTCACACGCTAATGTTGCTGGTGTCAACCTTGAAGAATTCCTCAAAGATGCACGCAACTTCAAAGAAGAAGAGTTGGTTGAACTCTTTGAAGGCGTACGTGACGCTGCTTATACTATCATTAATAAAAAGGGAGCAACTTTCTACGGTATCGCTGTAGCACTTGCTCGTATTACTAAGGCTATCCTTGACGATGAAAATGCAGTATTGCCACTTTCTGTATTCCAAGATGGTCAATACGATGGCGTTGAAGGTGTCTTCATTGGTCAACCTGCCCTTGTTGGTGCACATGGTATCGTTCGTCCAATCAACATTCCATTGAACGATGCTGAACAACAAAAAATGAAAGCTTCTGCTGATGAATTGAAAGCCATCATTGAAGAAGCATGGAAGAACCCAGAGTTCCAAGAAGCATCTAAAAACTAATTGATCTAAAATCAGACAAATGTCTGATTTTTTTATAACTAAAAAAAGAGGATGCTACCATCCTCTTTTAGTTTACTCAGCTCCAAGCGCTGCCATAGTAATATAGTTATAAGGTTTATTAAAATGAGGCAGGAAGAAAATGTCTGTCAAAGCTAGTTTGTCAATCGTAACGCCCTCTTGAATAGCTAAGGAGAACATATGAATCCCCATGGAAATGTCTGAGTTTGCCATCATCTGTGCTCCCAGTAAGCGACGAGAACCTTTGTCATAAACAATCTTTAGTGTGACCGGAAAGTTCCCATGCTCAATGAACTCAGGTTTTTGATTATCGGTGTATTCTGTCACAGCTGCATTAAAGCCAAGATTCTTAGCCTTCTCCAGAGTCAATCCCGTCGATACCATATTCAGTCCATAGATAGAGATACCATTAGAGCCTTGGACACCAATTCCTTCAAGTTCCTTGCCACAGGCATTATGAGCTGCAACAATAGCTGTACGCACGGCATTGGAAGCTAGGGCAATGTAGCCTGTTTCTCCTGTAGCATTGTCATAGATAGTCGCACAATCACCAATAGCATAGACATCTGGTAGAGAGGTTCTTTGATGTTTATCTACTAAGAAGGCGCCGTTCTTGTAGAGTTCTAGCTTACCATTACCAAGAGCTGTATTAGGCTTAAATCCAACCGCTAAGATGACCATATCAACATCATATTCCTGCTTATCGGTGATAATCTTTTCAACTTTGCCATTGCCGGCAACTTCCTTAACAGTTTCACCAAAGGCTAATTGAATACCGTGATCTTCGAGATTCTTAGCCATTTTGTCTGTCAAGTCACGGTCATAATACCCTGCTAAGCAGGTGTCTACAACATCAATTAAGACAACTTCTTTCCCCTTACGTTGGAAGGCTTCAGCTAGCTCAACACCTATGTAACCAGCACCCACTACAGCAACACGGTTAATATCTTTATGCTTTAACTTTTCAATCACATCAGCAGAGTTTTGATAGAGTTTAACAAACTGCAGATTTTCCAATGTTGCTTCAAATTCACGAGATCCTTCTTTAATCTCTGCGCCCTTGATAGGGGGCAGGATTGGCTGTGATCCTGTTGCCAAAATCAGCTTATCATAGCTCTCAGTGTGCTTTTGACCATTGACCAAAGCAGTCACTTCTTTTTTGTCATAGTCGATGAATTCAACCGGTGACTCCATGTAGACTCTAGCTCCCAGTGACTCTAATTCCTCTTTATCAGAATAAAAGAGACCTTCTGGTCCTGAAATCTGCTCACCAATCCAGAGTGCCATCCCGCACCCTAAGAATGAAATATTTGAATTTTGGTCAAAGACAACGATTTCGTTTGCTTCACCATAATTTGTTAACATCGTTTTAATGGCAGATGTGCCAGCGTGGTTAGCACCTACTACAACGATTTTAGACATAAGGAATCCAACTTTCTTTATAGATTACCTAATAAGTTTAGCATAGTCTGAAAACGATTTCAACTAAAAATTCACAAAATCACATGATGAAAAAACTTGAGGAGTCGTTATCCTCAAGTTTTTTTTGAATTATTTAGACTTAATATAGTTCACACCATCAGCTTTAGGCGCTACTGCTTTTCCAAAGAAGGCGGCAAGCACGATGATAGTCAATAGATAAGGGGCAATTTGAAAATAAACAACCGGAATATCTTTCAAGAAAGAAATACTTTGGCTGACAATAGCTAGTGATTGTGAGAAACCAAAGAAGAGGCTCGATAGCATAGCACCGATCGGATTCCAACGGCCAAAGATCATAGCAGCTAGCGCGATAAATCCAGGACCAGCAATGGTCGTGATCGAAAAGTTATTTGAAATAGATTGTGCATAGATCGCTCCTCCTACACCTCCTAACAATCCTGAAAGCATAACCCCATAATAGCGCATTAAATAGACGTTAATCCCTAGGGTATCTGCAGCTTGAGGATGCTCACCTACTGAGCGTAAACGCAGACCAAAGCGAGTCTTGAAAATGATAAAGTAGGCGAGGAAAGATACCAAGATGGCTACATAAGCAATTAAAGAGATATTATTGAAGAAAATATCACCAATAATTGGAATGTCCTTTAAAATCGGAAATGAGAAGCGTTTAAAGGATTGTGCAATGTTAGCCGTTTCCCCTTTCCCATATAAAACACGGCAGAGGAAAACTGCAAAGGCTGGGGCAATCAGATTAAGAACGGTACCTGATACAACGTGGTCTGCCCGTAGATTGATAGTAGCTACTGCATGAATCAGTGAATAGATGATCCCTACTACTCCAGCTACCAGACAGGCAATCCAAGGAGTGGCTTGTCCCAGACTATCTGCATAGGTCAAGTTGAATACAATTCCTGAAAAGGCACCGATTACCATAATACCTTCTAAGCCGACATTAACAACACCACCACGTTCGGAAAATGTCCCACCGATACTTGTGAAAATCAAGGGTGCGGAGTACTTAAGTGTTTGAGCAACAACCAGTACAATAATTGCTAAAATACCCAATATTACTGACCTCCTTTTTTGGAAATTTGTTTACGAGGCTTGAGGTAGCGGCGGATCATATAATCACTACCTACAAAGAAAATAATTAAGGCAGATACTACATCGATAATTTCTGATGGAGCAACAGATGTCATACCTGTCTTACCGACCGATAACACAGCAAACAAGAAGGCGGCAAATGGTACACCGACTGGATTGTTGGCAGCTAAGAGAGCCACCGCCATACCATCCCAGCCGATCTGCAATGAAGAGGTCTGATTATTAAAGTTTTCAGCTACTGAGAAACCATGAACCGTACCACCTAGACCAGCTAAGGCACCTGAAATGATCATCGATAAAATAATGATTTGCTTAGAAGACATCCCAGCGTATTCTGCAGCATTAGGATTTAATCCAACAGCATTAATTTCAAAACCGGTCCGAGTCTTTTTGAGAACAAACCAAATAATGACAATGGCAATAAGGGCAAAAATAAAGCCGATACCTAGATGAGAATTATTAGTTAACTCTTTAAAGAATTCGGTCCGATAGGTTGCCGATTCTGAGAACTTGATCGTTTGAGTTGAGTTACGCATAAACTCCTTAGAAAAGACATTGGCTAGTAAATGCTGACTCAGATAGAGAACAATATAGTTCATCATGATGGTGACAATGACCTCACTGGTCCCCAGATAAGCCCGTAAAATACCAGGAACAGCTCCGATAATGGCACCCGCTAGTAGTCCAATAATTACCGTGCATAATATAGATAAAGGACGTGGCATTTCAGGGTGAGCTAAAGCAAACCAAGCTGAAAATACCCATCCTGCTAAGGCTTGACCAGGTAGACCAACATTAAAGAAACCTGCCTTTGAAGAAACAGCAAACCCTAGACCAATTAAAATCAGTGGTGACATTGTAGCAAAGATCTCACCGATTCCTTTGACAGAACCAAAGTCTTTATAAAGTAGGTCATTGTAAGCAAAGATTGGATTGTAGCCAAAAATCAGCATCAAAACTGCTCCAGCCAGCAAGCCTAAAAGTACAGCAATCAATGGGACTGCCCAACTTTGTGTTTTCTTAGTCATTTGTAGCCTCCTTAGTAAAGTCTCCACCAGCCATCAAGACACCAAGCTCTTGCTTGTTGGTTTCTTCTGGATCGAGAATTCCCTGAATTTTACCATCATGGATAACCGCAATACGATCGGAAACATCTAAAATCTCATCTAACTCAAAGCTGACGACAAGGACGGCTTTTCCCTTGTCACGCTCAGCAATCAAACGCTTGCGGATATACTCAATCGCACCAACATCCAGACCTCGGGTCGGCTGGCTAACAATCAATAAATCTGGGTCACGGTCGACCTCACGTGCGATAACAGCCTTCTGCTGGTTACCACCTGATAGTGATCCTGCGCTGACTTGCTCACCAGCACCACGCACATCAAACTCTTCCATCAGCTGCTTAGCATGGCTATTAATATAGTTATAGTCCAAGATACCATACTTACTATAAGGTTCTTTGTAGTAGGACTGCAGGGCTAAGTTCTCAGCGACGGTCATTTCCAGAACCATACCATCACGGTGACGATCCTCAGGGATATGTCCGACACTTAATTCAGTAATCTGGCGAGGACGTAGATTGTTAATGGCTTTTCCTTTAATTGAGATCTTTCCCTTAGCAATCTTGCGTAGACCAGTAATCGCTTCGACCAATTCTGTTTGGCCGTTACCATCAATACCAGCAATCCCAACAATTTCTCCTGCTTTTACCTCCAAAGACAGCCCTTTGACCGCTGCAACACCACGGTTTTCATTGACAAAGAGGTCCTTGATCTCAAGAACATTTTCTTTGGGATTTGCAGGTTGTTTATCCGTTTTGAAGGAAACGGCACGCCCTACCATCATCTCTGCTAGGTCTTGACTGCTGGCTCCTGCCACTGAGACAGTATCGATGGACTGACCTCGGCGGATGACGGTCACACGATCAGCAACCGCACGAATTTCATCTAGCTTATGCGTGATAAGGATAATAGATTTACCCTCTTTTACTAAGTTGCGCATAATATCAAGCAGTTCTGATATTTCAGATGGTGTCAGCACTGCCGTTGGCTCATCAAAAATAAGAATATCTGCCCCTCGGTAGAGTGTCTTTAAAATTTCGACACGCTGCTGAGCACCCACAGAAATATCTGCGACCTTAGCTGATGGATCAACAACTAAGCCATATTTCTCTGAAAGAGTTTTGATCTCATCTGTCGCTCTTTTGATATCGATCTTACCCTTGCGTGTCACTTCACTACCTAGGATAATATTCTCAGCAACTGTAAAGGCATCGACCAGCATAAAATGCTGATGGACCATTCCGATACCTAGTTTGGAAGCTTTAGAGGGGGAATCTAATTTCACATCCTTTCCCCTTAGCAGAATAGAACCCTCTGTAGGCTCTAGCAAGCCTGAGAGCATATTCATCAAAGTGGACTTACCAGCTCCATTCTCTCCTAGAAGGGCATGAATTTCACCAGCTTTGACATCAAAGTTGATATGATCGTTGGCTACAAAATCACCAAACTTTTTGGTAATATTTCGCATCTCAATGACAGTTTCTTGTGCCATAGTCTTTCCTTTCAACTAACTTTTTTAGGTCAGTAAAACCTATAACTGCATAGGATTATAGGTTTTACTGAGATAAAAATTTTTATCTCAGTCCCTTTAAAAAGCGACCCTTAAGGTCGCCCTTTTAAGAACAGCTGCGATGAGAAGTCATTATTTTTTAAGACCATCTTTAACTGTTAATTTGCCATCAATAATATCTTGTTTGGCTTGTTCTACAGCCTTTTTAATATCCTCTGGGAGGTTTTTCGTTACAAGGTCAACCCCTTTATCTTTGAGACCATACGTTTTGGTTGTATTACCTTGGAATTTTTCACCCTTTAATTGTGCATTTGAAATGTCTTTAACAACAGTGCCCACTTCTTTTATGGTTGACGTTAAAACAAAGTTAGATTTTTTGCCATCCGAAGCGGTGTAATCTCCTTCTGCAGATTGGTCACGGTCCACACCGATGACCCAAAGCTTTTTATCACTATCTGCGGCAAGACCTTCATTGTGTTCCTTAGCTTCTGAGAAGACTCCCTTACCTGATCCTCCAGCAGCATGATAGATCACATCAGCACCACCTGCACGCATAGTTGCTGCTTTCGTTTGTCCCTTAGCCGCATCATCGTAGCTTCCAACGTACTGAACATCTACTTTGATATTCTTATTAACAGAGGCAACTCCTTCTTTGAATCCTGTTTCAAAGCGTGTGATGGTATCTGATTCAACCCCACCGATAAAGCCAACTTTATTGGTCTTAGTCTGTTTAGCGGCGGCAATACCGGCTAAGTAAGCACCTTCATTATCTGCAAACAAGACACTTGTCACGTTATCCTTGTCTTTGACGACATCATCAATAATGACATAGTTGGTATCCGTATAGGTATCTGCTGCTTCTTCAACGGCATCATGAAGGGCATAGCCTATTCCAAAGACAAGGTTATAGCCCTTATCATTGGCAGAATCAAGATTATTGGAATAATCAGATTCTGATTTCGATTGGAAGTAAGTATATTCACTGTCTTTATTGAATTTATTATCCTTACCCCAAGCTTCTAACCCTTCCCAAGCTGATTGGTTAAATGATCTATCATCAACACCACCAGTATCTGTGACAATAGCTGCACGGACAGAGCTATCTGACTTCGATTGGGAAGAACGGTTACATGCAGCCAGCGAAAGCAAAGCTACAGCAGCCAAACCAAGACCGACAAATTTTTTGTTCATTTTCATGAATGAACCCTCCTATAAAAAAGTCGCAACAAGGTTGCAAATATATCTTAAACCCAAAGGTTTAATGCAAAAAAACAACTAAAGGACCTTATTCAAAGTTCCTAAATGAGTATGGAAGTAACTCACCGACTGTCATCTCGACTGTCTCACCTTCTTTAGAGATCAAGGTCACAGGGGCTGATAGCTCAAAGAACTCAGCCATGACCTGACGGCAGGCACCACAGGGTGATATGGGAGACTTGGTGTGTCCATAAATCGCAATGCGTTCCAAGTCCCTATGGCCTTCTGATACTGCCTTAAAAATTGCAGTTCGTTCAGCACAATTGGTCAAACCATAACTGGCATTTTCAACATTGCACCCCTGATAAATCTCTCCTGATTTTGTCAGCAAGGCTGCTCCCACTGGAAAATTAGAATAGGGCGTATAAGCCTGACGACTAGCATCTATAGCCAACTGCTCCAGATTAGTAGTCATTATCTGCGATTTCTCCATTTACAATAGCAACTCCCGCCGACGCTCCGATACGGGTAGCACCCGCCTCAATAAAGGCTTGTGCATCTGCATAAGAGCGTGCACCACCAGAGGCCTTGACACCAACTGTATCACCGACTGTTTGGCGCATAAGCGCAACATCAGCAACAGTTGCCCCACCGGTTGAGAAACCTGTTGAAGTCTTGACATAGTCAGCTCCAGCTGCTACAGCTAACTGACAGGCTTTGACCTTTTCATCATCAGTGAGTAGACAGGTCTCGATGATAACCTTGACTAACTTATCACCACTAGCCTGAACAACGGCTTGAATATCATCCTGAACTTTATCGAAATGCCCTGATTTTAACTCACCAATGTTGATGACCATATCAATTTCATCTGCACCATTGGCGAGGGCATCCTTGGCTTCAAAGACTTTGACGGCCGTAGTGTTTGCTCCAAGAGGAAAGCCGATCACGGTACATACTTTAACAGGTGACTCTTTAAGAGCCTGTGCTGCATAAGCTACCCAAGTAGGATTGACACAAACGCTTGCAAAGGTATACTCCTTAGCTTCAGTCAATAAGGCATCAATTTGCGCCTGACTAGCTTCAGGCTTTAACAAAGTATGGTCGATATAACTATTGATAGACACTTTTTTCTCCTATTCGATGATAGCAATAATCTCGTGAGGGATTATCTTATTGTCCTCTATTGTAACATTTTTTGTAAATTCTGTAATCTTTTTTTGAGTAATTTTTCGATTTGTGTAAATTTTTGCGATTAAATCTCCCTCATTGACCTCATCTCCAACCTTTTTCTCGAACATAATGCCCGCATCGTAATCCAATCGGTCGGTTTTTACGGCTCTCCCGGCTCCAATTTCCATGGCAAAATGTCCATAGTATAAAGCAGGAATTTCTGTAATATACCCTGATTTTTGAGCCTTTATATCATAGACAAAGTTGGTTTTAACCGGACGATAGATGTCTGTGACATCTCCTCCTTGAGCTTGGACGAATTCTTCAAATTTTTTCAAGGCTTTGCCATTTACTAAATGCTCTCTTACCTCTGATGGCTTTGCAGTGACACCACCGAGCTTGAGGAGGAGCTTGGCTAAGTCACAGATAAAGTTTGTGATATCGTCACGGCCTTGTCCCTTCATGATATCTATGGCTTCCAAAACTTCTAGACGATTACCAATGGCTTTTCCGAGGGGTTGGCTCATATCAGTCATGACAGCAACAGTCTGGCGCCCAACTTCCTTGCCAAGCTGTACCATCGTTTCCGATAACTCTTGAGCCTCTTTCTGTGTCTTCATAAAAGCACCATCCCCAACAGTGACGTCAAGAAGGATGGCGTCAGCTCCTGCTGCAATTTTTTTAGACATAACAGAGCTGGCAATCAAGGGCATAATATCAACAGTCGCAGTTACATCACGCAAAGCATAGAGTAATTTATCGGCTTTGACCATGTGCTCTGACTGACCAATAATAGCGATTCCAATGTCTTGAACTTGTGCGATAAAATCAGCTTCGCTCTGCTCTATTTTGTAACCATCGATTGATTCTAATTTATCTAAGGTTCCACCGGTATGCCCAAGTCCTCGGCCACTCATCTTAGCAACGGGGACACCAAAGCTGGCTACTAAAGGAGCTAGTATGAGGGTAACCTTATCACCGACCCCTCCTGTCGAGTGTTTATCTACTTTAATACCTGGAATAGCAGTCAGATCCAGCTCATCTCCTGTCTTAACCATGGCCATGGTTAGATCACGGGTTTCCTGCATGGTCATTCCCTTAAAATAGGTAGCCATCGCAAAAGCGGACATCTGATAATCTGGGATCTGGCCAGAAGCATAGTTTGTCACCAACCAGTTAATTTCCTGCGTCGATAAACTATGACCATCACGCTTTTTTTGAATTAGATCAACTGCTCTCATATCTTTTCACTCCTTAAAATATAATAACCTTTATCCTTTTTTAGGACACTAACATTGCTAAATACCTCTTGCATTTTAGCTTTTGCACTCGGTGCTCCTTGTTTTTTCTGAATGACAATAGTGAGGGTCCCACCTTTTTTAAGATGATCCGGAGCTTCCTCTAAAATTTGATGCACAATTTGCTTACCTGCTCGGATCGGTGGATTACTGATGATATGGTCAAAACTTCCTTCTACCTTATCATAGACTGAGGATTGATAAGCGCTTACGATAACGCCGTTGCGCTCAGCATTTTTCTTAGCTAGGTCAATCGCTCGGTTATTGATATCAATCATGGTCACTTCTAAACCCTGTACTTTAGCCAAACTAATTCCTAGAGGGCCGTAACCACAACCTAAGTCCAGTAAACGCTCACCTTGCTGGAAATTTAGCTGTTTCAACAGAACTTCGCTGCCATAGTCGATTCTTTTCTTTGAAAAGACACCAGCATCTGTATAAAAGTGAAAGGTCTCTCCCAGCAGGCGAACCGATAAGTCATGAATGTCATGTGCTGCATCTGGATTTTCTGCGTAGTACATTTTTGCCATTGTTGATTTCTTTCTATTCTCATTGCATAAGTGCTTGGCTCTCTTAAAATCTGCTTCTTGCAAGATCTTTTTGAGGGGCTATTCCTGCCGTTATTTTATCATATTTTATGCTACAATAGAGCCATGTCTCAAGAATTAAAAAATTTTGAAAAGATCGATCGCTCTCTCTGGCAATCCTTGCACCAAAATGAACAGTTGGAGTTGACGCAAGAAGAGCTTGACTCTATTAAAAGTCTAAATGATAAGATTGATATCCAGGATGTTCGTGATGTCTACCTTCCCTTGATCAGTCTTATTCAAATTTACAAAAACGCTCAAGAAAATCTCCGCTTTTCCAAGGGGATCTTTTTAAAAAAGAATGTCAGCCAAGGTCCTTTTATCATCGGCATCTCTGGGTCTGTCGCTGTCGGTAAATCTACTACCAGTCGACTGTTGCAATTATTGCTGACTCGGAAATTTAAGAACAGCAAGGTTGATCTTGTGACCACAGATGGCTTTCTTTATCCTAATGAAGTTTTGATCGAACATCAGCTGCTAAATCGCAAGGGCTTCCCTGAGAGTTATGATATGGAGCTTTTGGTTACCTTTTTGGATGCTATGAAAAATGGTCAAGACATGGATATTCCAGTCTATTCACATTCCAGTTATGATATCATTCCCGGAGAGGTTCAGTCTATACAGTCTCCTGATTTTCTCATTGTCGAGGGGATTAATGTCTTTCAAAACCAGCAGAATCATCATCTCTACATCAATGATTACTATGATTTTTCTATCTATATCGATGCTGAGGCTGATCAGATCGAAACTTGGTACCTAGAGCGTTTTAGGAGCCTGCTTGAACTGGCAAAAACTGATCCTGATAATTATTATCACTATCTATCGCAAATGCCTATAGAGGAAGCTATCGCTATCGCCAAAGAAACTTGGCAATCTATCAATCTGATCAACTTACAGGATTATATCAAGCCTACGAGAAATCGAGCAGAATTGATTCTTCACAAATCTAGTCATCATAACATCGATAAAATTTATTTGAAAAAGTGAATAGGACTTGTCAAACCCTGCTATTTCCTATATAATGGAGTGGTTAGTAAAAATGGAGGTGAAAACTTTGGCAAATATTAAATCTGCTATCAAACGTGCTGAAAAGAACGTTAAGCAAAATGAAAAAAATTCAGCGCAAAAATCAGCTTTGCGTACTGCTATCAAAGCTTTTGAAGCTGACCCTTCTGAAGAGCTCTACCGTGCTGCTTCTTCAAGCATCGATAAAGCTGCAAGCAAGGGATTGATTCATAAAAATAAAGCTAGCCGCGATAAAGCTCGTCTTGCGACTAAACTTGGCTAAGTCTTGTCACCTCCATAATCTGGAGGTTTTTTTATTTGTTGGACCGATGTTGATTTGAGGAGTAAAAAAGGCTGAGACAAAAGTTCTCAGCCTTTTTTATTTAGTCAATTTTACCTATTAAGCACAGTGATTTAGGGCAGAGTTATTATGATAGTCCACCAATGAACTACTATCGTTAAAAGAACTTTATGGGCATATGCTTATCTTTAAGTGCTCATAAAGATCTGTTCGTCTAGCGCCTATGATGATTATCCATCATTTTAAGCTGTCATCTTAATCTCAAAGACAGTCCCAACGGGTGTATTATCACTGACAGTAATTGTCCCATCAAGAGCAGTTACAATTTGTTGGGCTAAAGAAAGTCCCAGTCCGAATCCACCTGTTTGACGAGTTCTTGCCTTGTCGATACGATAGAAACGATCAAAGATTTTTATCTTATCCTCATCACTAATCCCAGAGCCATTATCTGCTACTCTGATCGTCAATCGGCGATCACTAGTGCTTACCATGACATCAATGGCACCATCTTCTTCTGTATATTTAACAGCATTATCAAAAAAGATTGTCATTAATTGCTTGATCAAGGTTGCATCTGAATTGATAGGGCGATTCACTTGATTAGTAAAGGTAAATTGCTTTCCATTTTCTTCTGCGATCATGCTGTAATTTTCAAAGATCTTATCAAAAAATGTGGGTTGAATCTGACTGATCTCTGGAGTGAAACTTTCATCACGGCGAGCAAGATTTAGGAGATTGGTAGTGAGAATCCGCATATTGCGTACTTCATCTAAACTAGAGGCAATGGTCTCAAAATTATCGAGAATTGTTTCATCGGGTTTTCTAAAGAGCGTTTCCAAGCGATTTTGAAGTACAGCCAAAGGTGTCCGTAACTCATGGCTAGCATCTTCTACAAAGTTTTTCTGACGCTCGTAACTTTCTAGAATGGGTTTACGTGATGTATAAGCCAAGTAAAGACTGGCAAAAACAGAGAGCAACCAAAAGATCACCATCACCGTGATAATAATAAATTGATATTGAGATTTTAAACCATCTAACTGATTAACACTGATTGCTATGGTTGCATAGGCTGCATCTGGAAAACGGTCATCTGATACAGAAATGGTCTTGTAGCGATAGTGCTCAACATCATTAAAGTTTCCTGCAACACTGATGGCTCGATATTCATTGAGGTGGTTCTTATCTAATTTTAACTGATTCAGTCCCGTAAAGATGTCCTTGCTATTAAGGATTTTACCATTCTTGTCATACACAATAATGTCTACAATCGAACTAGGGGCAACATATAGACTATTTGTATTGTCTTCATCATCTGTCTGACCGTCATTGTCAAACAAGGTTTTTGATCCTAGAAAATCATTACCATCCGTAAATACAGAAATATCGGAGTCATCACTTCCTTCAATGGTTGAAAAGAAGTTAGCCCGATACATAGTACGATAAACATAGGCTTCGATCCTGTTTGCAGCTTTATTAATATTATCATCAACCGATGAATAAATACCAATTTGCATAATCTGCAAAATCAACAGGGCCATAACCAAGAAAATAACTGTGAATACAGATGAATACTGTAAAAAGGTTTTGAATCCCTCAGAAGCTAAGTGTTTTTTGAGATTAGGCAGCATCCTTTAGAATATACCCCACACTGCGTAGTGTATGTAATTGTCTTTCGAAATCAGTGCCCTTTAATTTCTTACGTACTTTAGAGATATACACTTCAACGACTGATACTGTGGTATCACTATCAAATCCCCAGATACGATCGAAGATTTGATTTTTTGGCAAGATAACATTCTGGTTTTGTAGGAAGTAGACTAAGAGGTCAAATTCTTTTCCAAGCAGTTCAACTTCTCTACCATTGACTGTGACAGCTTTTGTAGATGTATCACAAGTAAGGTCTCCGTAGGTGAGAATATTCTCATTTAACTTGCCCGAACGTTTCAAGAGTGCTTGAATACGCATTTTCAACTCTTCGAGATAGAATGGCTTTGTCAAGTAGTCATCTGCACCCAAGTCAAAACCATGTCCCTTATCATCCAAGGAATCTTTGGCTGTTGTAATCAAAACAGGTGTTTTGACTCCCTTTTCACGCATTTCTTTCAAGACTGACAAGCCATCTTTTTCAGGTAACATAAGGTCCAGGATGATCAAGTCGTATACACCAGTTTCAGCTTCAAAAAGCCCTTCTCCTCCATCAAAGACCTGCGTTACTTCTGCAAAGTCATCCAGGAAGTCATAAACTGAATTTGATAAGCTTAGATCATCCTCAACTAACAATATTTTTATTAGGTTTGTTTTTTTCATAACCGACTCCTCTTAAGCAAAGAATTTGGGCAAGATCAACCGCCCTTGTGATCACTCTAACTATATGGGAATTCAAGCATCCCTATCCTATGACAAGTAAGATCGTCATAAGCTCTATCACTATCATGTTTAAAGATTCTTATTAGAGCTAGCTTGTCATGACTTGACTTAATATCTTGTCTTAGCTATGTCATACATTCTAGCAAAGAAACCTTAAAAAAGGGTAAGGAATTACTAATTGGACGCTAAAAACCTTAAACTTTTTAAGAAAAATTACCTAGAGTTTGAACACTAGGTAATTGGAAAACTATGGTTGCTAAATCATCTGACCAGCAGCTTCTCGCAGTGCCTTTTCAACAGCAGATTTATCACGATCTAATAATTCAATTCTAGCTGTGATTTCTTTAATACCCATGGAGATATTGCGAGAGATGGCTTTATCATCAAGCTGTGGTTCAAAGAATTTGCGGTAATCATTCAATAGTTTTTGGGTTTTAAAATGGTTAGCGGGATAAATGACAAAGCGATCAAAGCTCATATCACCACCCAAGGTAGCTTTTATCCAGTCCCAGTTTTCTTTGGCCCATTTCCACACGATTTCTTGCGTAAATGGCTTAGCTAAAAAGGCAGCATACCAACTGGCTAGGTCTTGTGGTTTAACAACCGTCTTATCTTTCCATTGATTAAGCAGGTACTTGAGTGTGGTGCTATTTTTAGTATTGGATAAAGCATTGGCTAATTGGCGTTTGAAATTACCATCAGTAGTATTTTGATAGGCTTCTAAATACTGATCAACTAATTCATCTGTCTCGGCATGCTTCATCTCACTAGCGAGGACAGAGCCTCTGATGCCAGCAGGTATTTGTTCTAAATGATCTTTGAAAGAGAGATAAATATCGTGAGCCTTAGCGATAGCCTCATCGTCATCAGCCTTGAGCATGAGAGCGATGGCAGACTGGCGAAGCATTTCATCTTCATCACTTTCGCCAGCTTTCTTGTCAAAACCAAGGTGCAAGAAATTTTGACCTGCAACAGTCTTTATTAAGGCTTTAAGAGCTCGTTCTGCTGGGCTACCTTCATCAATAAAACGCTCCAATCCTGAAAGTATTTGCTCTCCTGCTGCTGCTAGCATAAAGGAGGATTCTTCAGGAAGCTTATCTAATAGAGGGACTAAATCAGCGTAGGAAATCTCGCCACTTTCAGCCAGCAAGCGACGCTCTTGTAACAGTTGGAGCTTGGTTGTCTTGTCCTGGCTTGAAAACTTTGTGAGCAGATTATCCCAGAGTTCACCATGATAATGGCTGATATAATGGGCGGTGTTATCTGTATTCAAACGCAAAGGTTGAGCATTAGCAGCCGCCAACTCTGAAAAATTTGGAATGATAAGACATTGTTCTGAGAGTGTATCAGGCAGACCAGTCCAGTTGGCATTGAGTGGAATTGTCCATAGACGGTTTTGATCTTCATGCTCACCGATGAAAAATTGCTTTTGACTGATGATTAATTGGTCGTTTTGAACTTGAAGATCGACCACTGGATAGCCCGGTTGTTCCAGCCAACCGTTCATAAAGCTTGCTACATCTTTGTCTGAGGCTTGAGCAAGGGCATTCCACAAATCCCGTCCAACAGTATTGCCATACTGATGCTTTTCAAAATAGATCTTAAGACCTGCTCGGAAAGCCTCATCACCTAGCCAACGGCGTAGCATGTGCATCAGACGGCTACCCTTGGCATAGACAATAGCTGGATCAAACAAAGTATTGATCTCATCTGGATGATTGACATCTACATGGACTGACTGAACACCATCAGTAGCATCGCGCTTGAGGGCCAGTGGGACACCTGTTGTTTGAAAATCCTCAAATATGTTCCAGCTAGGCTCAATAGTATCAATGGAAACATATTCCATCATATTGGCAAACGATTCATTGAGCCATAAATCTTCCCACCATTTCATAGTCACTAAATTTCCAAACCATTGGTGGGCGAGCTCGTGAGCTACGACCAGCGCCACTTGCTGACGGCTGCTAGCAGTTGAATTCTCATCAACAACAAGATAGACTTCACGGTAGGTAACTAGTCCCCAATTTTCCATTGCGCCCGCCGAAAAATCTGGCAAAGCGATATGGTAAGAATGAGGAATTGGATAAGCAACACCATAGTAATCTTCATAGAAGTCGATGACACGGACGGCCACGTCTAAGGCAAAATCCAAGGATGATAATTGATGTGCCTTGGTAGAATAGACACCGACCTGAGTGCCATTTTTAGTTTCAGCTGTCTTTCCTTGTAAATCACCTAGGGCAAAGGCCAGCAAATAAGATGACATACGAGGGGTGGTATCGAAAATCCAAACTCCTGTTTCCTGACGGAGCTCCTGATTGATCTCAGGCATATTTGACAGGACAATTTCACCATCCATCTGGTCAAATTTAATTGCTAAATCAAATGTCGCCTTAGCTTCAGGCTCATCAATAGAGGGAAAGACTTCACGGGCAAAGTGACTTTCAAACTGTGTCGCAATCACTTCTTTTTGGATACCATCTACGGTGTAGTAGGAAGGATACATACCGGTCATGTTATCTGTAATCTTACCTGAGAACTCAACCACAATGGTCATGCTACCATAGTCAGGTAGACTTAGGCGGACAGCTTCGTGCTCATCATCCATCGTGTAAGCAACCGGTTGATTATCCAATAAAACTGAATTAATAGCTAATCCTTTTTGATGGAGTGCAATCTCACTACTGAGTGCTTCTCCAGATATGGCAACATTACCCGAAAAGACCTTATCCTTACGATTGATATCAAGGAAAAGATTATAATTTTCAGGGACAAATTTTTCAATCAAGTGTTCTACAGAATTCATAAAACTCCTTCACTCTTTACATAGGTTAGACTCTAGCCAAATACGCAAAAAAGCTAGAGCACAAGTGTCTAGCCAATTATAACATAAGCTGCCTTAAAGTTCGATGATTTTTCCAGTTTTGAGGTAAACCACCCACTCACAGAGGTTGCAGGCATAGTCACCGATACGCTCCAAATACATCAATACTTGGAAATACTCTTTGGCGGCAAAGGCAGCTTCTGGCTTTTCACGAATCGCTTCCACCGTCATATTTTGAATATCGACAAAAAGGTTGTCGATGATTTCATCACGTGCAGCTACTTCGTAAGCACTGTCTTCATCCGCCTTGATATATACCGTCAAAGCATCCTCAACCATATCTCTGACCTGACGTCCCATCTTGCTAATGGCTTCTTCAACGGCAATAATGCGTTCTTCTCCCTTCATACGCAAGGTAGCCTTAGCGATAGCTGTAGCATGGTCTCCCATTCTTTCAACATCACTTGACGCCTTGAGTACGGTGATCACTGTACGAAGGTCAGCTGATACCGGTTGTTGGAGCGCAATGATTTCAAGAGATTTTTTCTCAAGCTTAGTTTCATAATTATTCACTACGATATCAGCATCGACCACTTCTTTTGCCAGCTCACGATCATGACTGACGAAAGCACGAACTGTTTTACTGATTTGGGAGCTGACTTCAGTTCCCATCGCATAAAACTGATTATGTAGTTTTTCTAATTCTTCTTCAAATTGTGTACGTAACATCATTTTACTTCCTGTCTATGGAATAGATTATACTATCCAAATTTACCTGTAATATAATCTTCAGTTTCTTTATTAGCTGGGTTTAGGAACATGTCTTTAGTTGCATTAAATTCTACTAAATTACCATCCAAGAAAAACCCTGTCTTGTCTGAAATACGGGAGGCTTGCTGCATGGACCTCGTCACAATCAGCATCGTATACTGATCTTTTAAATTGTACAGCGTCTCTTCAATTTTACCAGATGATATAGGATCCAGAGCTGATGTTGGCTCATCCATCAAAATAATCTTGGGACTGGTTGCAAGAACCCGTGCCACACAAACCCGTTGTTGCTGACCACCTGATAAGCCAAGGGCTGAATCATGAAGACGATCTTTTACTTCATCCCATATGGAAGCTCCCGTCAAAGATTTTTCAACAGCCTCATCGAGAACTGACTTATCCTTGATTCCCTTGATACGAAGACCATAGACGACATTTTCATAAATACTCATAGGAAATGGATTAGGCTGTTGAAAAACCATTCCAATCTCCTTACGAAGCTCAACAGTATCTGTTCTAGGTCCATAGATATTATGATCATTATAGGTAATTGATCCTGTCAAGGTCACTTCAGGATTGAGGTCTCCCATACGATTGATAGCACGTAATAGAGTCGATTTCCCAGACCCTGACGGTCCAATGAGGGTTGTAATCTCATTGGGCATAAAATCCATCGTAATGCTGTTTAGGGCCTTCTTTTTATTATAATAAACAGACAGATCATTGACCTGTAAGATTGGTTTAGACATAGAACTCCTCTCTAGCCAAAGCGACCGGATACATAATCACTGGTAGATTGACAAGCGGCATTCTGAAAGACTTTTGCCGTTTTATCATATTCGATCAAGTCACCAAGGTAAAAGAATGCTGTATAATCACTCACACGTGCTGCTTGTTGCATATTGTGAGTTACAATGATGATGGAGTAGTCTTCCTTCAAATCTGCCATTGTCTCTTCTAGTTGCATAGTAGCAATAGGATCCAGGGCTGAGGCAGGCTCGTCCATCAATAAAATATCAGGCTTGACTGAGATCGCACGTGCGATACATAAGCGCTGCTGCTGACCACCTGACAAGGTGAAAGCTGACTTATGAAGATCGTCTTTGACTTGATCCCAAAGTGCTGCTTGCTTTAGTGAAGTTTCGACAATCTCATCAAGTACCTTTTTATCTTTGATGCCTGCACGCTCATGCGCAAACGTAATATTTTTGTAGATAGACTTGGCAAATGGATTGGGTCTTTGAAAGACCATTCCGATTTGCTTTCGCATTTCAAAGACATTGATCTCTGGACGATTAATATCGATGCCTTCATACCAGATTTCTCCAGTTACTTTTGCAATATCGATCGTATCATTCATGCGGTTAAGGCTGCGTAAAAATGTCGACTTCCCACATCCAGACGGTCCAATAAACGCCGTAATTTTATTCTTTTCGAACTGCATGTCAATGCCTTTGATGGCTTCATTTTGCCCGTAATAAACATGGAGATCCTTGGTCTCGAGGGCCAATTCTTCCTTGTTATCAAAGGTCATGATATGACGTTCATTCCAATTATATTCTGCCATAGTTATTCCTTATTTTGCTGATGTCAATCGTGCATGCAATTTCTTACCGATAAAGCGTGCAGAGAGATTGAAAATCAAAATGAAAATCAAGAGAATGGCGGCACTTCCTGCCGATACCATTGTTGCGTCTGGAATAGTTCCTTCGCTGTTAACCTTCCAAATATGCACCGCTAATGTTTCTGATTGGCGGAAAATAGAGATTGGACTGGTTACACTTAAGGGATTCCAATTGCTCCAGTTGAGGGCTGGCGCTGATTGCCCCGCTGTATAAATCAAGGCAGCTGCTTCTCCAAAGATACGTCCTGAAGCGAGAACAATACCAGTAACAATACTAGGAATCGCCTCAGGAATCACGACATGAAGGACTGTCTCCCAGCGAGAAATCCCCAAAGCAAGACCTGCCTCACGCTGGGTGTGATGAACATTTCGCAAACTGTCTTCTACAGTGCGAGTCATCTGCGGTAGGTTGAATACAGTTAGGGCTAAAGCACCGGACAGGATTGAAAAGCCATACTGGAACTGTACTACAAAAATCAAATAACCGAATAGACCAACAACAACTGATGGTAAGGAAGATAAGATTTCAATACAGATACGAATAAAGTCGGTCAAACGACCTTTTTTAGCGTATTCTGATAGATATATTCCTGCTCCCATTGATAGAGGGACTGAGATAATCAATGTTACTACCAGAAGAAAGAGGGAATTATAAAGTTGAATTCCGATACCGCCTCCAGCCTTATAGGCTGAAGATTTTCCTGTTAAGAACTGCCAGCTAACATGTGGTAAGCCCCTCAATAGGATGTATAGAATCAAGGAGGCCAAAATGGTTACAATAATCCCTGCGATAGTGTAGAGAATCGCAGTCATCAATTTATCAAATTTCTTAGCGTTCATAATTTACCTTTTGCTCCCTAGTAATGAATCGCATCAACATATTGAAGGCCAAACTCATGATTAAGAGTACCAAGGCCAATGACCAAAGAACGTTGTTTTGGACTGTTCCCATGACGGTATTTCCAATTCCCATAGTCAATACTGAGGTCAGTGTTGAGGCAGGTGTAGTCAATGACTCCGGCATAACTGGAGAGTTCCCAACAACCATCTGAATCGCCAGAGCTTCACCAAAGGCACGAGCCATTCCGAAAATGACTGCTGTAAAAATTCCAGGTTTAGCGGAATTGAGGATGACGCGCCAAATGGTTTGCCAACGTGTGGCTCCCATCGCCAAACTGGCTTCACGATAGTGTCTTGGTACTGAACGCAGGCTGTCTACTGTCATAAAGGTAACAGTCGGTAAAATCATAACAAAAAGGACAAAAACTCCCGATAAAATACCAAAACCAGTACCACCAAAAATAGTACGTACGACGGGAACAACAACCTGAAGACCAATAAAACCATAGACAACAGACGGGATCCCTGTCAACAATTCAATAGCTGGCTGCAGTAGTTTAGCTCCACGCTTTGGAGAAATCTCTGTCATAAAGATAGCTGCCCCAATAGCGAATGGTGTTGCAATGAGGGCGGATAAAATGGTTACGATAAATGAACCTGTAATCATAGGAAGCGCACCCATGATCGGTAAACCATTGGCGTCCTTGACAGAAGGCTTCCACACTCTCCCAAATAGAAAATCAAAAATATTGATTCCATCTACAAAGAATGTCGATAGTCCTTTTTGTGCCACAAAGATTAAGATCATGGCCACAATGAAGGCAATCAAGACTAAACACATAAAGGTCAGTGTCCGACCAAATTTTTCAAGACGAGAATTTTTTGATGGCGATGTTAATTTTTTCGCCAAATCTTGTTGTTTCATGAATGCTCCTCTTATTTTTCCCTTACCTTACCTTGGGCATCTTTGACCACTTTCATGTCATTGATAGAGATGTATCCCATCTCTTTGACGACGCCCTCTTGGACCTCATCACTGAGGACATAGTCCAAAAATTCCTTGGTCAGACCAGTGGCTTTACCCTTGGTATACATGTGTTCGTACGACCATAGTGTCCATTTATTAGTAGCAACATTTTCAGTCGTCGGCTCATAGCCATTGATCTGAATCGTATCAACTGTATCATCGACATATGGGAAGGCTAAGTAGGATATAGCACCCGGTGTCTGTGAGACAATGGAGCGAACCATTCCGTTTGAGTCTTGCTCTTGACTCTGCTTACTGGGCTTATCCTTCATAATGACACTGTCAAATGTCGCCCGCGTTCCTGAACCAGTCGCACGATTGACTATAGTGATTTCCATATTTTTGCCACCTAACTGTTTCCAGTTGGTGTATTCACCTGTGAAAATCTTTTGGAGCTGATCACTTGTAATGCTCTTCATGCCAACTTTCTTATTGACAATAACGGCGATACCGGCAACAGCTACTTGGTGATCGACTAGCTTACTAGCATCTATACCACTCTTTTCCTCAGCGAAGACATCACTATTACCAATCTGAACAGCTCCAGATTGGACTTGGGATAGACCTGTTCCTGATCCACCACCTTGAACATTGATAATCTTATCGCTGTTTTTTTCTTGGAAACCATCTGCTGCCCCTTCTACTAAGGGCTGAAGTGCGGTTGAGCCAACGCTTGTGATATTTTCTCCACGATCAATCCAAGAAGCACATGCTGACAAGGTCAGTAGAGCAATTCCCATAAAAGCAAGAAATACCAAGCGTTTCTTATTCAATTTTTTCATTTTTTAATCCCGTTTTTTACTGTAATAACTGCTTGCAAAAAGTGTATTTGAAAGCCAATAGCCTCCACTTCTAATAATAACACATCGGTCTTTTTTTGAATAGCTATTTTTTAGAATTCTTATACAAAAATTACCTATTAAAACGCAGTCCCTTGGGGTAAAAATTCTTAAGTGTTTGCCCCACAACTTTGGCAAATCCTAGACCGTTTCCCTGAACGAGTAGATGGTACCAGCCGTTGGGGAGGCTAGTTGGTAAGGCTACCGTATTACCAGAAACATAAGTCCAGTACTGCTCCTCGGTTAGCTCTAATGTCTGCTTGGTCTCATCACTAGTGAGGGCGAGACCGAGAGCAAAAGATGGTTCAAAACGCCTTTTTTTAAAGGTTCCTAGATGAAGTCCATTCCTTGCAATCCTGATTTTCTCAAGATTTGGAAGGTCCTCTGGCAACAGATAAAGCTCCGTTCCAAAAGCCTGCAAGATCCCTGATAAACTGGTAGAGAGCTGCTCTTCTGCAAAGGATTGCCACAAATCAATCTGTTCTCTGGATAAATTCGTGTGCGGATGATGTTTACCTTTGTATCCTTTTTTTCTAGTCCTTGCTGGGAGAGGAGGACGCTTATCTAGGAGTTGGGCTACAAACTGTCCCTCCCCCTTGAAATGGTGGGGGTACATCCTTGCAGCCTCCGGCATGTGGATCCCTGGCAGCATGCCATTGACTAGGTCTATAGGCAGTAGAGAAAAGTGTGGAAATTCCTCCAAGAGCCATCTGATAATATCTTCATTTTCCTCAGGGGACCAAGTGCAGGTAGAGTAGATCAGACGACCGCCTGGTCGTAACATCTTAATGGCTTCTTCAAGAATTTCTTTTTGTAGTTTAGCACACTCTTTTGGATAGTCTGCAGACCAATATTGGATAGCATCAGGGTCTTTACGGAACATTCCTTCTCCTGAACAAGGGGCGTCCAATACAATGACATCAAAATAATCTGTAAATACCCTAGCCAAGCCTTGAGGAGTTTCATTTGTCACGATGACATTTCTAGCCCCGAAGCGTTCAACATTTTCAGTTAAAATCTTGCTTCGCTTCTTAGAAATTTCATTGGAGACTAAAACACCTGTGTTATCTAAGTAACTGAGAAGATGAGTTGTCTTGCCACCCGGGGCAGCTGCTAAGTCAAGAACCCGCATGCCTTTTTGGGGAGCAGCAACTTGAGCCACCATTTGAGCAGCCGGTTCCTGTGAATAGACAAGACCAGTTGTATGGGGCACAGATTTTCCTGATACCTTGCCATAGTGCCCCCAGTTGGTGTTAGGGATAGCTTGATCAAAACTCTGCTGAACCTTCTTTAAAGGGTTCGTACGATAAGCAGATTGCGGCGGCTGCTCAAAACTGTCCAAAAAATCTTGACTCTCGGGTCCGAGAAGCTGTTTATATTTATCAATAAATTCTTTTGGTAGATTCATATTGCCATTATAACAAAAAAAGACTGGCGTGAGCAGTCCTTCACTCAGTCCAATCTTAGCAATCCTTTGAGGGTCTTTGCCTCCGTATCCGGAAGAAAGATCACCGCCTGTCTCGTCTGATAATCTAATCTATCACCCGTTAGGGTATGGACAGTATAACCCAGAGACTTTCCCATGATACTAGCTGCTGCATAGTCCCAAGGTGAGATAGCTGAGGCATAGCCCAGTAACTGCCCTTCTAAAACGCGGCTCATGCTAATGCCAGCGCTCCCTAAAACACGGATTCCTAAGAGTGATTTAGCCAAATCAGCAAGACCAAAGTAATTGTGGGCATACATACTACCATTTGCAGCTAATAGTTGACGCTTGAGCGGTTTAGGTTGATAAGGAGAAAGTTCCCTACCATTGCAGGTTACTGGAAACTCGCCTCCACCGCTGTACAAGCGGTCCTCCATAACATCGTAGATCAAACCAAACTGACCAACACCATGCTCATAATAGGCAATCATTACCGCAAAATCACGCCCTTGTGCGATAAAATTCACCGTACCATCAATCGGATCCAAAACCCAGACATGACCATCTTTTATATCATGATAAAGATCGTTTTCCTCGCCAAAGATGGCATCCCCTGGATAGGCGGCTTTGATCCGATTCACTAGGAGATCCTGGGTTTCTTTATCAAGATTAGTCACCAAATCGTCAGCGCTTGATTTTTCCTCGATTATCAGGTTGTCAGACATATGCGATTTGATGAAGGTCCCAGCTTCATAAATCATTGCTTTTGCCAGTTCAAATCTAGCCTTCAAGAGTGAGCCATCCTTTCTCCTGTTCCTTTGCAGCTTGAACAGCTTTATAAGTCGAATAGCCACTAGTTTTTTCAAAGGCACGATCAATCTGTTTTTCTTGCATCTTACTTGGGACTACTTTCTTAAACTCCTGATAGGATTGCAAGAATTTTTGGACATCTACTTTTGCCTCATAGGCATCCTCGACTTGATTCAAAAAATAAAGCACTGAAGAGATTTCATCAGTGCTCCAACTGGAATCGAGAGGATAGTTATAGTTTTTATTCATGTTTTCCCTCTAATTCTGCTCGAATAGTTGCTTGGCGGAGCTCTTGCTGCCTATAGTGCCTTGGTAAGAAGGCACGAATTTCATCTTCATTGAATCCGATTTGCATGCGCTTATCATCCAATATAATCGGTCTGCGCAAGAGACTAGGATTTTGGGCAATCAAATCAATCAATTCTGAAATAGACAACTCTTCAACATCAAGGTCTAATTTTTGAAAGACTTTTGATCGGGTTGAAATAATATCTTCGGTTCCGTTTTCTGTTAGCGCTAAAATAGCCTTCAACTCCTCGGGTGACAAGGGACTGGTAATGATATTATGTTCTTGAAACTCGACCTCATGGTCTGCCAACCATGCACGTGCCTTACGACAGCTCGTACAGCTTGGTGATAAAAATAATGTAATCATAAAATTATCAGTCTTACCCCTTTCATTTTGACATTATACAAAAATTCCCTAGAAATTGCTAGACATTTCTAGGGATTGTTCTATACGGTCCCCCTAAAGAGATTAGGAATCTGGAAGCCAGCTGAGGGCCTGTTTTCGATCTTTATGGAGCTGATCCACCAGTTCGTCTACCCCACTAAATTTTACCATATCACGTATCTTGGCCAGCCAAAAAACCTCTACTGTTTCTCCATAGATCTCTTGGTCAAACTCAAAAATATTTGCTTCTAAACGTAGGTCACTGCCACCGAATGTCACATTTTTTCCAATACTGGTCATTGCCCTGTAGGTTTTTGAACCGACTAATACATCAGTAACATAGACACCATCTGCTGGTAGATAGGTTCGATCAATCGGAGCTAAATTGGCCGTTGGAAACCCTATAGTCCGACCTCTGGCATCACCATGTACGACCATTCCTCTAGTAGAAAAAGAAAAGCCTAATAGCTGATTAGCTTCTGCCACAGCTCCTTGGGCGATGAGCCGACGGATACGCGTTGAAGAAATTTTTGATCCGGCCTGCCTAACTTCTGGAACACTGAGGACCTGACCGTTAAACTTCTCAACCAAGTAGCTGGCATCTTTGCGATCATTCCCAAATTTATAGTCAAAGCCAACGACGACTGCTTTGGCTCGTAAATGATTAATATAGCTGGTAAGGAAGCTGTCTGCATCTAGCTTGGCAAAACTTGCTGTAAAATCAATAAGGTACAGTTCATCAACTCCAAACTCCTGAAAACGCTGGTAACGCTTCTCAGGGTAGGTGATATGATTGAGTAGATCTGGCTCAAAGCGGGCAAAGACTAATTTGGGACTTTCATTAAAGGTGAGTACTGCTATTTTCAGACCATCTCTATCTGCGATCGCCTTGGCTTCTTCAAATAAAACCTGATGCCCCTTGTGAAGACCATCAAAATAGCCTAAAACTAAAACGGTGTCCGCCGTTTGCTTGATATCGTTAGCTCTTGTTATGTGTGTGATTTTCATGGTTTTTCATTAATACCTTTCGAGGCTTATAGGCATCCCCTCGTGGCTCTAGAATAGCTGCTAGTTTGTCTTTATAAAAAGCTGCTAGAAGAGGTTCTTGGCTGTCTAGCTCAATAAAACGACCTGCCGTCACATCCTGATACTGGACATCACTCAGCGTCACTTTAGGAAGGTCACTGACGCCATATTCTATAGGGAGCAGAAAGCTGTAGTCATTTTGGGCGACACATGCCGCAACTTCCTCTAGTGTTAAGGCCTGATCCAAAGATAATCCTGCTGAAGCGGTACGGCTAAGATCTGACATATGACTCGCCAGACCTAGCTTCGCTCCTAAGTCTACAGACAAGGTGCGTACATAGGTACCCTTACTGCAGGCCACTCGAAAGCGAAAACGGCAGATACCTTCTTCAAAGATTGGCTCTGATGTTCGCTCGAAGCTCTTGATCCAAACCTTACGTTCGGGACGGACCACCGTCTCGCCAGCACGCGCATATTCATATAGCCTGCGGCCATTAACCTTGACCGCTGAATACATAGGAGGCACCTGGGTGATCTGACCAAGAAATTCCGCCATAGCTAAATCAATCTCATCTGCCGTGAGATTATCTGGAACAGGAGTCTTTTCTAAGACTTCACCGCTTGCATCTTCTGTCATTGTGCTATAGCCTAGGGTAACTTCTCCTTCATAGACCTTACCTGACTCAGTCATATATTCGATGATCCGAGTTGCCTTACCAACTGCAATCGGTAAAACCCCGATGACATCTGGATCCAGCGTTCCTGCGTGGCCTATTTTCTTTTCCTGTAGGATCTTACGTAACCGAGCAACAGCATCGTGGCTGGTCATTCCAGCTTCTTTTTTTAGATTGATAATTCCTGAAATCATACCAATTATTATACCATAGTGAGGCTGAGACAAAAGTTCTCAGACTTATTTATTTGTTAGGCGCAGTGGTTGAGAGTGAGACTGTTGGCTCTGCCAAGCAGTCTTACCCCTGAACAGCTCATTAGGTGCTTTAATACCAATGAACCCTGCTGATTGGCAGTTCTTACCTTGGGCGCATTCCAAGTGAAATAGTTTCAGAAAAGGTAAACCTGTACAAAAAACGAATGTGTTCTATATAAGATACACATTCGTTTTAGTCTATTTGAAATTAAGGATTAGCCATAAATAACTGATAGAATTTCTCCAGAATCCTTATCGAAGGTATAGGTGTGACGACCAATTTTGACTGTCTCACCCTTGGCTTGACGTCCATCTGGATGGAAATAGAGTTGCTGACCATTGATATCATGGAATCCAGTAAGTGCCAAACCATTGCGGCCAAAGTAATACCAGTCACTACCGACCATAACAAAGCGCTTGCTGACCTTTTCACCTGTATCAAGATCATAGAAGGACTTCTTACCTGAGGCATTAGCAACTATAATACCTTTGCTTTGCAGGCCAGTCTTTTCATCAAAGTAATAGTGCTGCTTGTTGATGGTTTGACTTCCTTTGACAGCATAGCCGTCACTGCCCAAGTAGTACCACTCATTATTAGTAGCATCCTTTGCGACAAAAGCATTAGTCACTAACTCACCAGTATCAGCATCGTAGTAACGTCTACCTTTTTGATCTATGACAAAGTGCCCTTTGACTTGTTGAGCAGTTTTAGGATCAAAATAGAGTTTCTGACCATTGATAGTCTGTTCCCCTGTTGCAAGATGGCCTTGATCATCAGCGTAATACCAAGTATTATTTCCCAGGGTGAAGAAACGAGACACTTGCTTAGCACCTGTATGCGCATCATAATAGCTCATTTGTCCCGATTTATTCGTGACAAAACGTCCCTTGATCTGTTGTCCCGTTTTTTCATCAAAGAGGAGGATTTGATCCTGGATTTTGACTTCTCCCTTGGCTAGAATTCCTTGATTATCAGCATAGTACCAAGAACCTCCAACTAGGAAGAATTGATCAGCTACAAGACTACCATTGTTCTCATCGAAGTAACGGGTCTGTCCCTTACTATCTGTCACAAAATCACCTTTAACTTGGAAACCATTTTCGTCGTAGTATTGTGTCATTCCGTGAACTTGAGTCAATCCAATAGCGAGGACGCCCTTACGGTCAACATAGCGGTAGCGAGTCTTACCAGATGCATCAGTTACTTCAAACCAACGATCACCGTCATACATAACGCCTGTTTTACCGTAGTAGTATGATTTCCCATCTTCTTCAACGATGGTATCTTGGAGGACAATTCCATTGTCTAAGGCTTGATAGGTCTTCCCATCAAGATAGAACTTCCTTCCTGCTACCATATAACCATCTCTATCAAAGTAATAGAGATGGCCTCCCTCTGAAACAAAGGATAGCTTAGCACGTTTTCCGGATGTCGTGTAGTAGGTCATGCCTTTAGCTTCTTTGTAGAAGCCTGTCTTAGCCTGACGATCACCAGTCAGGGCAGCTGGTAAAAAGTTCCCTGTCTGGTTGACAGTAAAGTACTGACCAGTACCATTATCACTAAGAACATAGTCCGAACCCCGTCCCAAAACATTAGTTCCATTGAAGTATTGAGCTGACCACTGCTTGAGTTTCACACTATCATCGATTGGCTTACCAGTTGAGATCATAGCAACGTCAAACATTTCAGGATACTTAGCTCGCAATTCTTGGAGGAATTCACCACCGTATTGAGCTTGGAAGTCCTTACCACTGCTCTTAGTATTGGCAACATAAAGTTTTTTAAATAGAGCTTGGTCAGACTTGGCGCGTCCATAATTATCCACACGAGTAGCGGTCACTACCTCTTTTCCAGGTAATTGATAAATCTGATCTGGCACCCAGTCAGCAATAGCTTGAATGCCTACGGCATGCAGAGCTTTAAGCGCATTAGCCAAGTCTTCCTTAGAACCATATTTATTATTCTTGCTCATAGCAAGGTCGTAACGATCCTTGAAGGCATAACCATTTTCAATGATGGAATCCAAGAACGTTCCATCATCTGCTGAAACATATTGAGGGGCCATTTCAAACGACGTTACTCCCCACTCTTTGAAGAGATTAGCATTCTGTGCAATCAGCTTATTAGTATATTGACTATCTGTTTTGACAAAGTCTTGGAAGTTTGAGAAGCCTTCATAGATCAGTTGCGATTCTAAGGCTTGAGTCGCTTGGAATGTCTGGTCATCTGCTCCATAGGCTTTTGTTGAAGCTTGAACGCGAATATCTTGAGTAGCATCAGCACCAACTGGCACCCATACAGCTAGATATCCATTGACTTCAACTTGTTTATAGCCTTTAATTTCACTACCTGTAAAGGTGAGAAAACCATCCTTATCAGCAATTTTTGTCAGGTTAGTATCTGTATCGTTAAGATACTTTTCTAGTCCCTTATCGGTTGTTAGCAACAAAGGACGATAGGCTTGACCAGCATGGATTTTACCGACATTAACCCGAATGGTTTCATTAGCATCAAGCTGCAACTCAGGATTGTTAGAAACCAGTGTCACCATACCTGAAGTTTTTGCCAATTTACCGCCAGTCATATCATCTGCTGACATGACATCTTGACCATAGCGCACAGAAGCTAAGACTTGCGTACTATTGAGCACATCATTAGTCTGATCAGTCTTCATCTCTGCTGCGGCCTTATAGGACTTCAGATCCATTGTCTGTCCACCAGTCGCATAGCGAATACGAGCCCGCATGAGAGTATCAATAGCATCATAGTAAGGCGACTTGGTTTCCATATACTGCCCATCATCTGTATAAAGGTCACCGTAATAGACACGTGTTACAGATTCCATATTAGACAACATCAAGGCGTAGGCTGCAGGAATATTATAGTGCGTATAAACCTTATCAACACTATTCATATCTTTGTTATAGATATCAAAGGCTTGAGACAGTTGATCTAAGGTAAAGGTAAAGCCATCAGTTGTCGAATCAATGCGTTCTTGTATGATTTTGGCAATGACTGTTTGAACTTCTGAGTCATGGGCACGCACAAAAACATAAGAAGCTTGGGTGTCTCCATAGGTGTCATTCTTAGTTCGGTCAGTTAAACCGAATTCTGACTTGAGCAGGTTATCCATTCCGCCAGAACGTTCATTTAGGGGACGTGTCAGGCTGTAGAGTAAGGATAGGCGCAAGCCGTTGTCCATGGCAAGCGCAGCTCCCTTGGTATCTTGGTTATAGTAATTGTCATTATAGGACCAAGCTTCCAGAATAGAAATATGGGCTAGGGCCTTGGCTTCACTTTCATTGACACCGTAGACGGAATTGAAATAATTGGTATAGAGCTGGAGCAAGTCAGCGTTGACGTTATCCACTGCATCTACACGAATACCGTCAAAGTTAGCCTGATCATCTCCCATAACAATACTTCCCCAGTTCATCAAGTAATGAATCTGGTTTAGCATCTCTGCTTGAACAACTGGATTCGAGGTATCTACATCGTTAGCGAGTAGGAACTCATAGCCTCCGTAAGTGTCTGCACGGAAATACTTGGTTTGACCAGTTTGATAGGTTGGGGTGCGATTGAGTAAGCGGTAGCGAGAATCTGCCCACTTAGTCAATTTGTTATTAGTATAAAGGAGAGCTCCACCTTGAAGATGGTCTTTTTTATTGTAGTCTTCACTCTCACTATTCCACTGTGATTGCTTAGAGACAAAAGCGGCCATAGCTTCACGCAACCAAGCTGTACTTTGTTGAGCTGTGATACGTTGCTCAATTTGACGCTGGATCAACTCTGCTGCGGTATTCAAAGCAACTTGTGATGTTTCAGTTGTAAATTCTTGTTGATTGGCTCCAAGATAGTCTGCCATGAAATTGAGATAGGCAACTTGCATGTCCTTGTTTGGCCACCAAGACATCAAAACTGGACGAAGATCAGATGCTTGAGAATTAACCCATTTTTTACCATTTTCAAGGATTTTAGCAGGGCGGTACCAAGAATCTGCTGTTAGATAGCCATCGACTAATTCAAAGCTACTTTCCGAAGAATCATAGGCCTTATTATTGACAGTGAAGTCACTGACAATAGGTGTCAATCCTTGGCTAAATGAGAAAGTCGAGGTGCTGCTTAGGGCACCTGTCTCACCGTCAAAGTAAAGCATTTGTCCGTCAACTGTAATAGCAAAATTCTTCTTATAGCTACCGTCTTCAAGGACATAGTAATATTTGCCATCCACTTGCTTGATTTGTTCCAACGATAAGGCTGCTGCTTTCTCCTGACTAGACAATCCAGGCGCTGTTGCCTGCTGGCTAGATGGTGCTGCTTCAGTTTCACTAGTTGCTAAAGTTTTGGCCTTCGTTTGTGGCGTTTGTGTCCCTGTTTGACTAACCTTTTGTGGCTGTGCAGAACTTTGGCTAGCCACGGACTGGTTGGTTTCGGCTGTTTCAGCCTGTCTAGGGGCTGGCACTACTGATTTAGCACCTTCAGTCGTTGATGTCGGCTTAACTTCAGCAGCAGGTTTGCTAACTCTGTTTTGAGCCACTTGATGATTTGCTGCCGCTTGATCATCAGGGGTCACCTGGTCAGCCGATACGCTTTGAGTAGCTGCTGCGCCACCCACTGCGCTGGCTAAACCTGCTGAAGCTACAGCAATGGTTACCCATTGCTTTTTAACTTTGTGCAATTTGTAATGTAATTTTCTCTCCATGAAAATCATTCTCTCCTTATGATACTCACAGTTAAAATAATCTCCCAATTAAGACTTTTTTAACGGCTATTCTTATCTTAACATTAAATGACAATTATTGCCACTATTTATAGAATTATTTCAAATCAATGAGTAGTTCTTTAATAATAGAAAGATATTAAAAGTTATTTTAGAGATTAAAAAACAGCTCTCACTCCCTTTTTGGACATCTCCAGAGGGAATGAGAACTGCTGCTGATACCTTATCACTGTATTGGGTGCTGTCTCTCCTATTATAAACTTATGCTCTTAAAATTTTTCTGACAAATTTCAATCAAACACCCCTTAGACTCTCATTTAAAGTGTCCAAGGGGGTCTGATTGTAACTTAATTAGGTGGGGGATATCTAATGATAAGATCTCAGAAATCGCTAAGTTTTAATTTATTTAGGACAGACGGCAGATGTGGGGATTAAGCGTAAGCTACAATACCGTTGCCACCTACCCAAACATTACGGCCTCCGTAACGAATGGTTTGATAGGTCGCCATTTTACCATTAGCATCAAAGTAGTAAACACGTCTATTGATCGTGACAAACTCTCCCTTAGCCTGACGGCCGTCTGCGTGGAAATATTGACGGACACGATTAATAGTTTGCCATCCAGTTACGGCAGCACCGTCACGGCCCATGTAGTACCAGTTACCAGTCTGCTTATTTTGAACATATCGGTTAGTAACGAGCTGACCCCAGTTGGTCGTAAAGTAATACAGACGATTATTAATTGTGGCAAACTCACCTTTGGCTTGATGACCATCCTCAAAGAAATACTGACGGATATTATTAATGGTTTGCCATCCAGTTACAGCCACACCGCTATTATTGAAATAATACCAGTTATGGTTTGACTGATCCTGAATATAGGTGCTTTTAGCTAGACTGCCATTATCAAAATAATAATGAAGACCTGTATTATCTCTGGTGAAACCTGATACTACTGTCTCAGTCGCTACACCTTGATCGTTGAACTTATAGTTTTTACCATCGATGACCAGCTCACTAGATACTAGCATGCTTCCAGAGTTGGGATCAAAATAATACTGTTTGCCATCAATTGTTACGAGGCTACCTTTAGCTTGAATACCATTTTGATCAAAATAAACTGTCTGCTCACCTATAGTCTTGAAACCAACAGCGACATTACCGTCATTTTCAACATATACCCATTTATCCTGAGATGTTGAGTACCAGCCAGAACGAGTCACCATGCGACCTTTATCGCGCTCAAAGAAATGCAAGCGACCGTTATTGTCTTTAGCGACTCCTCCTTTTAGCTGAACACCATCAGATTGGAAGTAAACTTGGTATCCTTCAACGGTTTGTAAACCGGTTAGCAAGGTACCATCAGATAGGCGGTAACCATATTGATTATTGCCAAGAACTTCCCAACTACCGCTCACATCAGGACTATCAATCAGATCACCACTTCGTGCATCAAAGTAGTATCTTTTTCCATCAAGAATAATACTAGTTCCTTTGGCTTGGAAGCCATAGGCATCAAAGTAGAGGGTACGTCCATTGATGCTCACAAGACCAATAGCTAGAGAGGCATCGCTATTATAGTAACGATATTTAGTTTGACCAGCTGCATTGTAAGCGACAAAACCAGTTTGGTTGACCCGTTTACCACTGTTATCGTAGTAGTAGGACTTGCCGTTTTCAGACCATACGCCGTTGCGTAGTTGCTTACCATTTGGCATAAAGAGATAGGTATCGTTGCCAATGCGGGTTTGACCGACTGCCATCTTACCATCCTCACCAAAATAATACCAACTACCATTGAGCTCTTTAAATTGGTTTTTAAGGGTAGTTCCATCAGCATCTTGGAAGTAAACCGCCCCATCTTTGTTGATCAAGCCGCTTGTCTCAGGACTACCATTCGTATTATTTAAAGCACTTGGCAAGTAGAATTTATCTGTCTCAAGATTGAAGTAACGGCTATTGTCACTCAAGACATACTTAGCACCACGTCCTAGGATGTTGGTACCATTCATGTATTTAGCTGACCAATTTTTAAGTTTGACAGAAGCATCGATTGGCTTTCCTGTCGAAATTTGACGGGTAGTAAAGAGTTCTGGATACAGGCTTTGCAGCTCATCTAAAAACTCACCGCCATATTGCTCTTGGTAGTCACCATAAGAACGCGTATTAACGACATAAGGTGTCCGGTTGATCTGAGCATTTCTGCGGGTATTACCATATTGGTCTACACGTGTAGCGGTAACAACTTCTTGACCTGGAAGATCATAAATTTGGTCTGGCACCCAGTCAGACAAAACCTTAATACCAGCCGCATGCAATCCTTTGATGGCTGCTGCTAGATCTTCTTTTGATCCATACTTGTTATCTTTACTCATGGCCATATCATAACGGTCTTTGAAGGCGTAACCATTCAATACTATAGAATCAAGGAAGCTCCCATCTTCGGTCGATACGTATTGCGGAGCCATTTCAAAGTGTGTGATTCCCCATGATTTGAAGAGATCACCATTTTGTGCAATGACCTTATTTGTATATTGTTCCGGTGTTTGGACAAAAGCTTGGAAGTTTGAAAATCCTTCGTAGATAACTTGGGAATCGAGAGCGTCTGATTGTGTGTAGATATTAGTCGTATTATTTTGAGCCGTACTTGGTGCTGTGCGAACATCCTGATTATCTGCTGCGCCTACTGGTACCCAGACTTGGAGCATCCCCGATACTTGGACATTGGCATAGCTATTAAGCTCAGAACTGCTAAAGCTCAAACGTCCTTGGCTATCGGTATATTTATACTGATTCGACGACACATCACTATCATTGAGGTAAGTTGCAATACCAGTTGAATTTGATAATAATAATGGACGATAGGCTTGATTACGGTGAGCTGCTCCCATGTTTAATGTCAGACCAGATGTTGAACGGAAGTTGGGATTGTTGTTCATCAGTAGAGCCATCCCTGATGTACGAGTTTCAGCTGTCCCTGCATCATTAAGGCTATCTGCCCCTTTACCAAAACGAACAGAGGCTAAAATATTCCCATTTCTAAGTTGGCTCGTTTGAATAGATTGACCACCCGCTACATATTTGATACGGCCTTTGAGCATGGTTGCTATAGCATCATGGAAGGGTGTTTTTGTAGCCATATACTGACCATCATCAGTATACATATCGCCATAGTAGACACGGGTCACGGTATCTTTATTTTGTAACATCCATGCATAAGCCATTGGAAGGTTGTTGGTGTAGTATTGCTTATCAGTGGCGTACATATCATCGTTATAGATTTCAAAGGCCTTATTGAGATCTTCTAAGGTGATATTGGTCAAGCCATCTGTATCTGACTTCCCTAAGCGCTCACGAATAATACGGGCGATACGTGTTTGTACTTCTGAGTCATGTGCACGGATGAAGACATAGTTAGGAATTGGATCGGCAGTCGACGATGAATTACGATTTTTGAGACCTGCAGTAGCCAATCCTAAGATATTGGAGCGTGAATTAGCCGGTGCTGTTAAGGCAGCCAGTAATTGTGTGCGTTGGTCATTGTCAATAGATAATGAAAAGTTGTTATTATCTCTGACATAATCATTGTCGTTGCCAGACCAAGCTTCAAGAATGGATAGATGATCAATAGCATTTTTCTCTGATTGATGGACACCGTATTTAGCCTTGTAATATTGTTCTTGGATTTGCAAGAGGTCAGCATCAACATTATCAACAGCATCCACACGAACACCATCAAAATTAGCATCGGCATCACCCATAACAATCTCCCCCCAATTCATGAGGTAATGGAAATGATTAAGATCCTCTGCTTGGACGATTGGATTAGAATTATCCACATCATTAGCCAGAAGCAATTCATATCCAGCATAACTAGATTTAAAGTATTTTTGACGTCCTGTTTGGAAGGTTGGGTTGCGATTGATCAAGCGGTAGTCTGAATTGGCATGCGGTGTCGCATCACTATTGGTATAAAGGAGAGCACCTCCCTGGAGATGGTCCTGATTTCCATAACTTGTATAGTCTTCAGACTCTATATTCCATTGTGATTGGCTTTTGACAAACTCGCTCATCTTGTTGCGCAGCCATGTTGTATTCCCCTCACTGCTGATACGACGCTCAATGCCTGTCTGGATCTCCTGAACTGCTGTATCAAGATTTCTTGCATTTTGAATCAGACCTTCATTGACCCAGAAATCAACATAAGCTTGCTTTGTAGCAGTATCTGGCCACCACGTCATCAAAATTGGACGCAGATCTTCTGATGTAGCAGCTGTCCAAGTTGTCCCTTCTTTTAAGATTTTACGTGGACGATACCAAGAATCAGCTGTCAAATAGCCATCAACCGCTTCAAAGTTGGCTGCCTCATTGGAATAAGCCTGATTATTGGCAACAAATGAATCAGCTACTTGATTATTTGGATTTGTATTGATTTGAGTAGTTGCTGGGAGCTCAGTTTGGGCTTCTCCAGTTTCTTCATCAAAATAGTAAGTTTTTCCATCAATAACAGCAGCGTAGTTTTTCAAGCGCTCGCCATTAGGATCTACATAGTAAGTCTTATCATCTACTGTTTGTAATTGCGCAGGTTGATCAGCAGATTGATCCAGTGCTTGAGCATCTGCCGGATTTCCTGTTGCAGCTTGGTCTGCAGTGTCTGTTGCTCGAGCAGTATCAGCTATCGCTTGAGGTTGGGTAGCTACTTGCACTTGATCAGATACATTAGCAAGACTATTTTGATCAGATACCACTGCATCTCCATTAGCTATAGCAGCCGTATCTTCAGCATAGACTGCTGGCCCTCCGGCAAGTGCAACGATAAACGACGCAACACTAATGGCTACCCACTTTTTCTTTACCTTGTGCAGCTTATAGCGTGTTTGTTTTTCCATTGTCAAGATTCTCCTTATGACTTGATATTTATTCGATAATTATAACTCCCAGTTTAAGATTTAATTATCTTAATTATTCTAACATTAAATAACTAAAATAAAAGCTTTTATTAATGAATGATACCTATTTGTAATATCGGCAAACTTTTATAGGGATGAAACGCACTGACACTAGATATCATCAGGAGTTTTTTCGCTATTTTGATATCATTTCTTGCTATTTTAGTCAAAAAACTTTTTAATCATTCTATTAAATGTCTTATCTATAACACCCTATTTTCTGGGTCATTGTCTAAAACTGGGTATTATCAAAACAGCCTGAGAATTACTCAGGCTGTTCTTTATGTTCCTCTCACAGTAGCTAATGTCACACCAGTCTTATGATGTGACAATTAGTATTGAGCTAAAAAATCTTAGTGGTATCAGGACTTTTTAGTTGAAGATTTCTTTGTTGTCTTTGATGATTTCTTTACGGGTTCTACTACTTTTATTCTGACACCTACACGGTCTTTAGTTCCATCAGGGTAGGTGACTATAACAGGTACCAATGGCAGCACTCCAATAGTATTTGTCTTTGGAATGGCTTTGGCATTTTCTAGTTTGTAGGTTGTTTCTTTGGGTGCGTAGAGATTGAAGACACGCTTCTCGATGGCTGCAGCCGTTAGCTTAGTGCCTTGTTGCACAACTAGGGGACTGACGATTGGAATATATTTTTGGGCATCAGTCTTTGTCGTATCTGCTGGATCTGGTAAACTGTAACGTTTTAAATTAATAAAAAGTGGTTGCTTAAGTTCAGGACTCATAATAGCATCGAGAGCCTCCTTAGAGGGTGTTGAACTATTCGTGCTTGATATAGTCTTAGGTCCCTGGTCTGATTCAGTACCTGCATTAGAAGCTATATAAGTCACTGAGGACTTCGGTGAGTTTACGCCTGCTTCTTCTTTAGTCTGGATTGGTTGAGACAGATCATCTGGATGGAGCACAGTTGCTTTATCTGTCAAATTTTCAGGTGTCGTTGTGACTTCATCAATAGTCAGTTGACTTTCTTGCCCTGAGATGGTTACTGCTGATGTACTTGAGGGTGACGGAGCAGCCTCATCGGCCCAAGCATAACCATTAAGTATTGCTCCTCCCAAGAGTAAACTAGCTAATATTGAGCTTTTAAGAAAACGCTTGGGAGTCTTCTTAGTAGAGTCAGCTAGTTGTCCAGTCCCATAGGTATTCCTAAGTACTTTGGTTGATTGATGGATGTTTGTCATAGATATCTCCTAAATAGTTTTTATGGCAGCTATTTAGCTGCCGTATGAATAATAACTGATAATTTGTTATCAGTCATTATCTTATGATAGGCTAAATATTTCAGACTTTCAACCCAGAATTTAGAAAGACCCTCTCACTTCATTTACTTTCAGCTACTCTTAACCTTGTTGATTGGCAGCAAACAAAGACGCTCAAATAACTAAAAAAAGCCAGAGCAAATTGCTCTGACTCTTAGGCTAGCTGACTATTGATACTGGTAATACCAATACCCTGTAAAAGATATCAGCAAAATTGAAAACTTCAAATCTTCTTAGATATAGATGACTTGACCATTTTCAACGACATAGCGTCCAGTTACGCTAGCACCGCTATTTTCATCGAAATAGTAACGACGACCATCTACAAAAGCCATTTGTCCCTTGAATTGACGTCCGGTTTCTGGATCAAAGTACATTGTCTTACCATCAATGACTTGCAATCCTTTAACAGCAGCACCTGTTGCATCATAGTAATACCATTCATTGGATCCTGCTGGCTCTTCTACGAAACGACCAGTAATCATGTCTCCAGAGTTAGCATCGTAGAAATGGCGTTGACCATCAATAGTAACACTAATACCTTTAGCTTGTTTACCGGTTTCTGGATCAAAGTAAAGCGTTTGATTATTAACCGTTAAACTTCCCTTGGCTAAGTAGCCATTTTGGTCAGCATAGTACCAATTATTGTCACCAGTAGTGAAGAAACCTGTCTTAAGTGCACCAGATTGTGCATCATAATAGCGTGTTTGGCCATCTACAGTAACAAAATCGCCTTTAGCTTGAATACCAGAATCAGGATGGAAGTAATAAGTTGTACCATCTACTACGACCTGTCCTTTGGCTTGTTTACCAGTCTTAGCATCAAAGTAGCGCCAGTTACCATCTTCTAGATAGAAACCACGAACAACATTACCATCACGATCAGATAAATACCAGTCATCACCATTATCTGTGAAGTAGTCGTTTACAATCTTAGCACCAGAATTCAAATCATAAAAGGCAATATTATTTCCTTGTGCATCTTGACGGAAGCCTTTGAGTTGGATACCTGTATTTTCATCAAAGTAAACTTTTTGACCATAGACTGTTTGCTCTCCTTTGAGCATACGACCATTGGCATCAAAGTATGCCCATTTACCTTCTTCAATTTCTTGGTAAGCGTCTTTGATCATATTTCCAGCATCTTTAGCAAAGAAGCGTGTAGCACCATCAACAGTTACTAATTGACCCTTGACTTGATAACCATCTTTATCAAAGTAATAAGTTACTCCATCAATTGTCTCAAGTCCCGATGCCATGACACCATCGGCATCAAAGTACCGTGCCAACAATGTGTTTGGATCTGTTGGTGAAACAAACTGATACCAGTTTGGTCCAGTGAATTTCACACCAGTTTTACCGTAGTAATAGCGGTTACCGTTTTGGTCTTCACGAATAGCATCTCGGAGTTGGACACCATTTGGCAATGAGTAGTACTCCTTACCATCAACCTTGTAACTACCTGTTGCTAGATAGCCATTTTCATCAAAGAAGTAATAGTTTCCACCTTCAAATATGGCTTGTGATACTGCCTTTTCACCAGATGTAGAATAATAAGTCATTCCCTTACCATCATGATAGAAACCAGTATTAGCCTTGGTATCTCCTGTTAAAGCAGCTGGCAAGAAAGTACCATCAGATGCTACTGTAAAGTAACGTCCTGTTGCATCATCGCTCAATACGTAATCAGCACCTTTCTTAAGGATATTTGTCCCATTGAGGTACTTAGCTTCCCAAGCCTTAATTTTAGTTGAGGTATCTAATTTTTGACCATTAGAAATCATTTCAACATCAAACATACTTGGGTATTTTGCCTTGAGTTCATCCAGAAACTCTCCGCCATAGACAGCTTGATAATCTTGACCACTACCGCGAGTATTGGCTGCGTAGAGGCTCTTATCAATAAAGGCATCTGGCGTTGGATTACCGTAGTTGTTCACACGAGTCGCTGTTACAACTTCTTCACCAGGAAGATCGTAGACTTGATCTGGAACCCAGTCAGCAATGGCTTGAATTCCTGCTGAGTGAAGTGCTTTAAGAGCATTGGCCAAATCTTCCTTAGAACCGTATTTATTGTTCTTACTCATTGCAAGATCGTAACGGTCATCGAAGGCATAACCGTTTTCGATAATAGAGTCGATAAAGGTACCATCATTTGTAGAAACATACTGTGGTGCCATCTCAAAGGAAGTAATTCCCCAATCCTTGAAAAGATCAACATTTTCAGCAATTACTTTGTTGGTGTATTGAGAATCATTTTCTACAAAATCTTGGAAGTTCGAGAAGCCTTCATAGATTAATTGCGAATCATAAGCAGCTGATGTGTTATAAGTCAAATCACCAGTCGTAGACTTGCTAGCTTCAACACGAATATCTTGACCATCTTTGGCTCCAACTGGTACCCAAACGGCTACATAACCGCTCATATCAACGGTTGAATAGCCTTGAACATCTTCAGCTGTGAAGGTCAGATTTCCCTCTGCATCTGTATATTTAACTAGGTTAGTATCGCTATCTTTAAGGTAAGATTTAACTCCATCTTTGGTACCAAGGAGCATTGGGCGATAAGCTTGGTTAGCATGTACTGCACCCATATTAACAGTGAAGCTATCATCTGCTGCTAATTTGAGATTAGGATCGTTACTAACCAAGACAGCCATACCAGACGTATGGCTCAGGTCTGTTCCTTGAGTGTCATCTGGTCTCATGATGTCTTGACCGAAACGGACAGAAGTCATTACTTCTGCACCAGACTCAGTCTTAGCCACATTCATTTGCTGACCACCAGCAACATAGGCAATGCGACCTCGCATCATGGTATCGATCGCATCGAAATATGGAGATTTCACAGCCATATATTGCCCGTTATCTGTATACAAATCTCCATAGTAGACACGTGGAATAGATTCCATGTTTGTCAGTAAGAGAGCGTACGCAGCAGGAATATTATAGTGTGTATAAGTTTTTTCAACCTTGTTCATATCCTCATTATAGATATCGAAAGCTTGTTTCAACTGATCAAGGGTGAAGGTGAAACCATCTGTCGTGCTATCAATTTTTTCTGCAATGATTTGCGCAATGATTGTTTGAACTTCAGAGTCATGGGCACGAACAAAGGAGTAGGTTGGAATAGTGTCGCCATAAGCATAGTTATTGCGACGTTCTTTGTTGTAAGAATCATCTATGAGGTGAGACAGTCCTTGACGCTGTTCCAAAGGACGTGCTAGGGTCCCAAGCGCTGCCAAACGAGAATAGTTATCAATAGAAATGGCTGCACCGTTGGTATCAACGTTATAGTAATTATCGTTGAAGCTCCAAGCTTCCAAGATTGAAAGATGAGCTAGGGCATCTGCTTCTGATTTATTGACACCATAATACTGTTCGAAATAATTAGTGTAAATTTGAAGGAGATCGGCATTGACGTTATCTACCGCATCAACACGCACACCATCAAAATTAGCCTCATCATCTCCCATGACGATCGAACCCCAGTTCATGAGATAGTGCAGTTGGTTGAGCATCTCTGCTTGAACAACTGGGTTAGAATTATCCACATCATTTGATAGCAAGAGTTCATAACCACCGATAGGATTACTATCAGCAAAGTAACGTTGCTCACCTGTTTGCGTAGTTGGTGTGCGGTTAATCAAACGATAGTCGGAATTAGCCCAAGGTGTCAACTCACTATTTTCATAGAGAAGCGCTCCATGTTGTAGGTGATCCTTGCGATTGAGATTTTCAGAATCAACATTCCATCTTGAACGTGTTGTCACGAAGGACGCCATTGTTTCACGCAACCATTGTGTATTATTTTCAGCTGTGATACGTTGCTCAATCTTCGTCTGAATTTGTTGAGCTGCAGCATTCAAGGCAACCTGAGAAGTCTCTGTTGTGAATGATTGGTCAGATCCTCCAAACACTTTAGACATGTAATTTAGGTAGGCAACTTGAGTATCCTTATCAGGCCACCATCCCATCAAGACTGGACGATAATCGTCTTGTTTTGAATTTTCCCATGTTTGGCCATTGCGGAGAATTTTGGCTGGACGATACCAGCTATTAGCTGTCAAATAACCATCTACAAGCTCAAAGCTATCTTGAGTTGAGTCGTAAGCACGGTTGTTGACAGAAAACTCATCCACAATAGGCGTTAAACCAACTGAGTAAGAGTGAGTAGAGGTACTGCTTAACTCACCAGTTTCTCCATTAAAGTATAAGATTTGCCCATCAACAGTAACTGCAAAGTTTTTCTTGTAACTACCATCTTCTTGAACATAGTAATATTTTCCATCAACTTTCTTAATATTATCCAGTGATAGAGCTGCTTTAGTTTCTTGTTCTGTAGGCTCTGCTGCAGGTGTTTGTACTTCTTGTACATCATTTGCAGGTTGTTGTTCTACAGCTTCTGGTGCAGGGGTTGTTGTAGCAGCCGCACCAGCATCATTAGTAGTAGTTTGATTATTTGCAGTGTCATCTGTCTGAGCTTGTTCAGATGTCTGATTAGCCTCAGTTGCAGCAGAAGACTGTTCATCTTGTGCTTGACCAGATGGATCAGCAGCATCTTGCTGTGTTGTTACTGCTACCTCTTCTGCTGAAACCTGATTGGCTTGAGTTGTAGCTCCACCTACAACTGTTAACAAACCTGCACTAGCTACTGCAATGGTTACCCATTGCTTTTTAACTTTGTGCAGTTTGTAGCGTAATTTTCTTTCCATTATGACGCTCCTTAATGAAGTGTATTTTTTAGTTAGGAATACTTAAAGTTCCCTAACTTGCAAGTATCTTAACATTTTTATGACGTCAATTCAATATTTAAGATGTCATTTAGTTTTATTGTTGATTTCATTTAGATGACATTTTTTGAGATGGATTTTGCATGCAAAATCCATCTATTTTTCAGAAAAAATATCACATCTTTTTCTGATATTTCCATCAAAAAAATCTAGATCCATCTAGATCTAGATTTTTCTTTAAAATAAATTTTTCTCAACTTCTTCTTTAATGCGTTGCCATTCTTTTTGTGCACGCTGTAGCTTACGGTGGTAATCCGCCAATCCTGTAGATGCATACTGGACGAGATAGTCTTGCTTAACTAAAGGAATCTGAGGGATTGGAATTTCAAGTAATTCTTCTGTTGAAATATTGAGAACCGACTTACCATGGTCAGCTCTTGCTAGATAGGCCATGCCTAGCTCGGATTCTAAAAATAATTTCAAATAATGGCCATTTAGCTGCTCTCCGGCTCTTAGTACAGTAATGTTGGCAGATGCGACAATTGGACGCCCCTGATCTTCAAATACTGCCACTTTTTTTACTGTCCCCTTAGATGCGACAAGGACATCCCCCGTTTCTAAAAGGTATTTTGAAATTTTTTCAGGTATCGCTTGAAATGTCTTAAGATTAGGATAATCAATACCAAATTCCGATATATTTGCTAAACTAACGTAGCTGATTTCTCCCGGCTCAGCTTTACTTGATACAGCCTTTCCTTTAAATGCTCTGGCCATATGCCCCAGAGGAATCTTGGGGACAGCTGTTTCAAGATAGTCTTCTATCATCACTATGGATCACTCCCTCTCCTTTTGATTCTAGAACGATTAACGAATGTACCCGCTTATCATACCCTATTTTCCTATAAAAATCAAAATAATTTACTACCTGTTCTGAGTCTATCTTATCGAAAGTCTTAACTTCATGAAAAAAGCTAGGAAGGATTTTCAGTCTTTCCTAGCTTTCAATATCTTATTTCTAGAGACTCTTAACAGCTGCAATAGCTGCTTGATAATCAGGCTCTGAATTTACATTTTCCAAGTACTCTGTATAGGTCACTGTATTATTTTCATCCAAGACCAAAACAGCCCTTGCTAATAAATGCCACTCCTTCATCAAAACGCCATAGCTCTTTCCAAAGCTATTATCAAAGTAATCCGATAGCATAATGGCATTTTCTAAACCTTCTGCACCGCACCACTTCTGCTGGGCAAAAGGCAGATCTGCTGAAATAGTCAGCACAACTGTATCATCCATATTGGACAGTTCCTGGTTAAAGGTCCTGGTCTGCGTTGAACACAAGCCGGTATCAATAGAAGGCACTATGCTAATCACCTTTTTCCCATTGTAATCGGACAGACTCTTGCGGGTCAGGTCTGAAGCGATCAGAGTAAATTCTAGAGCTCTATCGCCAACCTGTAGTTGCTTACCTTCTTCAAGGGTAACAGGTTCTCCACGGAATGTTGTCATATCAATCACCTTCCTTTATCTTTCATTTTCATGCCCTATTTGAAGCCCGCCTTAGTTATAGCTATTTACCTTTAAAAGTCTCAAACAGTTCTTTAATTTTTTGAGCGACCGCTTCAGCTTGTGCAGGGATTTGCTCATCTGAATAAGTCGTTAAATACCGATATTGCCCAACTTGGACACTATAAATCGCCTCTTTGAAGACAGCAATATCACTCTTATCATCGCCAAATGCGATATAAGGCTCCTCACTCAGCTCTTCTAGAGTCGATACTTTAGAAACATCACTTGGTCCGATATGCAGATATTTTGTCTGATCATTATAAAAAACATCAACATCGTCAATACTAGTTAGCTGGTAAGAAATATCCGCTAAGATATCCTCGTGATTGCCCATATAGCAAACCATCTTTAAGGGGTCCTCGAGATTTTTGGCTGGTAGTTTCTTTCCAATATGAAGTGGATCTACTAAATCAATAAAACCGAGGTGCTCTTCATTAGCTGTGGCATAGTTAATATAATTATCCACGAAATAAGGAAGGTTATAGGTTTCAGCATATTTCAGAACTTCCTCATAAGCTTTACGATCAAGTTTGTGTTGAAGAACTAGATTACCTTGATTGTAAGCCATACCACCATTTAATCCAATGACTAGCTCTTTAGATAAAACATCCCCTAATAACTTGACAGTTGCCCGGTAAGCACGAGCCGTAACAAAGCCGATATCGTGCCCATGGTCTTTGGCTTTTAGCAGAATAGCCTTGATATCATTATCAATAGATTTCCCATCAAATGTGAGTGTGCCATCCAGATCAAAAATAAATCTCATATTTAGCTCCTTACTCTCGCTATTATAGCAGAAAGAACCTAGAAAAACTATAAAAATATAAGGGAACTTGAAGCAACTTCATTATCGGTCTTTGATTCAAAAAAACACTCTAGATCAACTAGAGTGTTTTCATAGGTATTCATCTACTACCAAGTGATTCGATTATTTTTTAAGGTTGTAGAATGATTGAAGTCCTTTGTATTGTGCAACTTCACCCAATTGATCTTCGATACGAAGTAATTGGTTGTATTTAGCCATACGGTCAGTACGTGACAATGAACCTGTCTTGATTTGACCAGCATTTGTTGCAACTGCGATGTCAGCGATTGTTGAGTCTTCAGTTTCACCTGAACGGTGAGAAACTACTGCTGTATATCCAGCTTCTTTAGCCATTTCGATAGCTTCGAATGTTTCAGTCAAAGTACCGATTTGGTTAACCTTGATAAGGATTGAGTTAGCAGCACCTTCTTTAATACCACGTGCAAGGTAGTCAGTGTTTGTAACGAAGAAGTCGTCACCAACCAATTGAACTTTGTTACCAAGACGTTCAGTAAGAGCTTTCCAACCGTCCCAGTCGTTTTCATCCATACCATCTTCGACAGTGATGATTGGGTATTTGTTTACCAAGCTTTCGATGTAGTCGATTTGTTCAGCTGAAGTACGTTTTGCACCAGTTTCACCTTCGAATTTAGTGTAGTCATAAACGCCATCTTCGTAGAATTCTGAAGAAGCACAGTCCAAACCAAGCATGATTCCATTTTCACCAGCTTCATAACCAGCAGCTTCGATAGCTTTAAGGATAGTTTCTACACCATCTTCGATGCCGTCGAAACGAGGAGCAAATCCACCTTCGTCACCAACAGCTGTTTCAAGACCACGTTCTTTAAGGATTTTCTTCAAAGCGTGGAATACTTCAGAACCCCAACGAAGACCTTCTTTGAATGTTGGCGCACCAACAGGCATGATCATGAATTCTTGGAAAGCGATCGGAGCGTCTGAGTGAGAACCACCGTTGATGATGTTCATCATTGGAGTTGGCAATACTTTAGTGTTGAAACCACCAAGGTAGCTGTAAAGTGGCACTTCAAGGTAGTCAGCAGCAGCACGAGCTACAGCGATAGACACACCAAGAATTGCGTTTGCACCCAATTTACCTTTGTTTGGAGTACCATCAAGAGCGATCATAGCACGGTCGATTGCTTGTTGGTCGCGTACATCGAAACCGATGATAGCTTCTGCGATAACTTTGTTTACATTGTCAACAGCTTTTTGAGTTCCAAGTCCGTTGTAGCGAGATTTGTCGCCGTCACGAAGTTCAACTGCTTCGTGTTCACCAGTAGAAGCTCCTGAAGGAACCATACCACGACCGAATGCACCTGACTCAGTATAAACTTCGACTTCAAGTGTTGGGTTACCGCGTGAGTCAAGGACTTCGCGTGCGTAAACATCAGTAATAATTGACATTACAATACTCTCCTTATGAGTTAATTTTTTTACAGTTTCATCATATCACAAACCCTGTTAATAATCAAACAAAGGCTGTAATTACTCTGAGTTTTTCTCACAGTCGCTGTAGAACTCCTGCTCTTGCGCTAGACTGTTTCCTTATAAATAACTCCTTGCAAGTTATGATACAATGGTAAAAGAGAGGTATGATATATGACAGATTTAGATAAACAAATTCTTAGCAAGGCTTCTGGTGAGACACGGCTTAAACCTGATGAAATGCGACGTTACCTAGGCACCTATCGGGAACGGGTCGTTCTCACGATTAATAAGGGGGAGGGTAACCAACCAGATATCAAGGCAGCCTTTCCGAAAATTTTAGAGGATTTGGCTCAGCATTATGAGCATTTAAAAGTTAAAACCTGCCCTAACTTATCTCAAAGCAACCAACTGTATTATATGAAGTTAGCACAAGAAGCAGGTATCAGCTTTACGAATATCACTGAAGATAGTGGGGAGAAACCTTTTGATCTCTTGATTCATACCGATAAGGCTGTTGATCTTGATGAAACTGATATTCGTCAACTCTATGCTTCTTTACTAACCGAACAACAGTACTCAGATGATAAGCCAAAGAAATCCTTTTGGAGACGCTTATTTTCCTAATCTTCTTTAGGGGGATTAGAATTCATTTTTTGACTATATTATTATTATCTTGCCACGTAAAAAGGCTGAGAGCAAAGCTCTCAGCCTTTTGTCTTATTTTTTATCAAGATTATATCTCTAATTTCCTAGAATTTTAGCTTTTTGTGCTTGAAATTCTTCTTCTGTCAAGACACCCTGGTTTTTGAGCGCTTGCAATTTCATCAATTCTTGAGCAACCGAATTGGTGGCGTCAACAGCTGCTTGGCTAATATTTAAGGCAGCTGATGGGCTTTCCTGGGTATAGCCAGGTGCAGTCTTAGCAGAAACTGGCTGGGCTGGTTGAGGATTATTATTCCTAATAGCTAACACTAGTAGAACAATCCAACCAATCAAGGACCAAGCTGTGAGGAAATTGACAATAAACAGGGTCCACTTATTTTTGGCGGTACTTAGAATTGTCGGTAGGAAGTAGACGACTGAACTAATGATCGCAAGGAAGAACACTAAGATACCTTGTATCAATAAATTGAGTGTTGGAAAGACTAGACCGATCTCATACCATGTTAAGAAAAAGATTGGAATATAGGCTAGCACCATCATTGCGATTGTCGATGCCAACGTCTGCCCGGATCCCGTTTCCTCAGGCTGAGAGGTGGTTGCTTGTGCTGGTGTTTGGAAGGTATTGGTAGCAGCTTGAGAAGGCTCAGCTGATACAGGTTGAGCAAAGCTTTGAGCAACCCGCTCTGGCTGAGGTTGACTAGGTTGGAAAGCTTCAGCTGATGGCTGAGGCTGGTAAGCTTCTGTCACATCAGCATAGGCAACTTCTGCTGAGGAATCTTGGCTCACTTGCGGAGCTACTGGTGACTCTTCAAAAACAGCTTCCTGCTCTTGTGCAGGCATTGTCTCTTCCACACTGCTCTCTGATAAATGATCAGCTGGCATAGATGTAGTCTCCGATAGCGGCTGCGCAGGTGTTGCTGGAGGCTCATTTGCCACTGAGTTTGCTTCAGCTTGTACTGGACTAACAGGCTCAACTACAGGATCTTGCTTCTCTATAGGCTCAGGCTGAACTTGGGGCTGCTCTATCGTCTTATCTTGTGATAAAGGTTGTTGCGTCTGAGACGGTTCAGATTTTGCAACCATGGTAAATTCACCGTTTTTAGCGGCCTGTGCCATTTCTGGGATACTAGGCTTTCGTCCGTAAACCAGTGTGAAATATTCAATCCATTCTTGTTGATTCATAGTTTCCTCCATTTATTCTTAAGTGTCATTATAACAGACTCTTTTAGCTTGAGCAATGCCGAACCATTATTAGCCTTCTGGATCTATCCTTGAAAACTTTTCTATTATTTCTTATCTCCATAACCATTTGGATGTTTTGAATGCCAAGACCAAGCCGTTTCGATAATGGTTTCAATATCATCAAATTCTGGTGTCCAGCCAAGGATACTGCGAGCTTTCTGGGAATCTGCAATCAAAATATCAGGATCTCCTGGGCGGCGATCAGCTTTTTCGGCTGGGATCTCTTGACCTGTCACCCTACGAGCGGCTTCTAGAATTTGAAGATTTGAAAATCCAGTAGCAGATCCAAGGTTAAAGGCAGTTGAGGGATTTCCTTGACGAAGATAGTTAAGAGCTAGAAGATGGGCATCTGCCAAGTCAAAAGGATGCACGTAATCACGGACATTTGTGCCATCCAGCGTATCATAATCATCTCCAAAGATCATAATTTTTTCTCTAACTCCTTGAGCCACTTGTAGGATGATGGGTAAGAGATGGGTTTCAGGTCCGTGGTCTTCACCGATTGAGCCATCTGGTTTTGCGCCAGCAACATTAAAATAGCGTAAAGGAACAAATTTAATACCGTAAGCCTGATCAGCCCATTTCATGATAGTTTCCATCATCAGCTTACTTTCACCATAGGGATTGATGGGGTGTTGAGGCGTCGTTTCCTTGATTGGAACTTCTTTTGGAACACCATAAGTGGCTGCTGTTGAGGAAAAGACAATGTACTTGATCTGGCACTCGTACATAACTTCCAGAAGTTTAACCATGCCGACTGTATTGTTATCAAAATACTTGAGTGGCTTTTCCATTGACTCTGCCACCAGAGAATAGGCAGCAAAGTGAATAACGGCATCTACTGTAGGGTTTTCTGCAAAGACTTTGCGCATAAATTCCTGATCTGCTAAATCGCCTTGGTAAAAATGAGCGTCTGGATGGACCGCAGCACGGTGCCCTGTTGTAAGATTATCGACAACAACTACTTCTTCTCCTTTTTCGACCAAACGATCAACCATATGAGATCCAATATAACCTGCTCCACCTAAAACCATAATGGCCATAATTCTCACAATTTCTGCTGGATATTAGCTTTCCGGCAGATTCCTTTCCTAACATTATTTACCCAATAGCTCATCGAGTTTTTATGTCAATTATACAGGTTAAATTCTAAAATTTCCATAAACCCTAGCATAGAAAAAATCAGTCCTAGAAGGGCTGATTTGTCTGTATAAAATTGACTTTTCTTCTGATTTTTAAGGAAGGTATTTGCCGGATGCTAGGTAGAGTTCATACCAGTCATGGTGTGACAGGCTTACTTTGCTAGCTTGAGCCGCTTCTCTAATGTGCTGTGGATTCATGCTTCCGATAATCACTTGCATATGAGCTGGATGGCGTAAAATCCAAGCCAAGGCAATGGCTGCTTTGGTAACTCCTTCACGTTTGGCAAATTTATCAAGAGCGGCATTTAGCTCTGGAAAATCTGGGTTATCGACAAAAGTTCCTTGGAAGAAGCCATATTGTAGAGGAGACCAGGCTTGAATGGTGATGTCATTAAGACGACAATAATCCAGTGTATCACCATCACGATTGATTGACATATCTGTCTCCTTGTTATTCATGTACAGCGGTTGGTCAATCAGTTGGGACTGCTCCATAGAAAGCTGAAGCTGGTTAAATACTAGAGGTTGCTTAACATATTTCTTAAGCAGCTCAATTTGTAAGGGCATAAGGTTGCTGACTCCAAAATAGCGGACCTTACCACTTTTTTCTAATTCATCAAAAGCTTCTGCAACTTCTGCTGGATCGAATAAAACATCAGGGCGATGGAGCAAGAGTGAGTCAATATAATTGGTTTGCAAGCGTTCCAAACTTTCATCGACACTGGTCAAAATATTTTCTTTGGTCCAATCAAACTCGTGACGTTCAAAGCGTAAGCCGAGTTTGGTTTGAATAAAAATATCTTCACGCTTAATATCGGTCAGCTTGAAGGCTTGGCCAAAACGGCTCTCAGCTGCTCCGTTACCATAACTAGTGGCATGATCAAAAAAAGTAATTCCTGATTCATAGGCAGCTCTGATAACGTCTGCTGCTTCCCCATTTGATAAATCTGTCATACGCATACAACCTTGGACGATGGCTGCAACATTTTTAGGGCCGTTAACAATATCATAAGTTTTCATGATTTTTCCTCTTTTCTTTTATCAAGACTACTTTTCTAAACTAGCCAACACCTTAGCTACAATGTTTTCAACTGTCAATCCATTGGCTTGTAAGAGTTCAGAGCGGTCGTATCGATCGTGGAAGGCTTTGCTGATACCATAATTTTGAACTTTCAAGTTTGTATCACCCAAGTAGCTAGCTACTGTCTGTCCATAACCACCATCGAGCTGGCCATCCTCAAGGGTCACTACAACTTCATGGTTAGGTTCAAGAGAGTCCAATAATTCTTTATCCAATCCAGAAGCAAACCGAGGATTGACCAAGGTAGCTGTTATAGCATGGTCTTTTGCTAAGACATCTGCAACTTCCTTGGCGAGGTGGTAGAAGTTGCCGAGACCAAAGAGGGCTACGCCTTTACCTTCTTGTGTCACCAAATTTTTATTGATAGCTGAAAAATCAGCTGGTACAGCCTGACCAGTTTCCTTAACTTCTCCAAATGGGACACGAATAATAACTGGATAGTCTGTTTGATCAACAGCCCAATCCACCATGGCCAAATGTTCTTCCTTGCTGGTCGGTGCTAGGTAGACTATATTAGGAATATGAGAAGCATAGGTCATGTCAAAAATGCCCAGGTGGCTCTCCACATTCATGGCTTGGCTGGAAGCTCCGTAAACTAAGACAGTTGCTGGTTCTTTATTGAGAGCCATATCATGTGATAGCTGGTCATAAGCCCTCTGCATAAAGGTTGCTGTCACTGCCCAGACTGGCTTAGCACCATTTTGTGCTAGTCCTGTTGCCATAGTAGCTGCTTGCTCTTCAGCAATCCCCACATCTACAAATTGTCGTCCTGCCTCTTGCCGTTGATCCATAGATAGAATAATCCCAGGTGTACCAGCATTGAGAACAATAACGGTTGGATCTTGCTTAATCTTGTTGACGATTAATTCTGTCGTCAGACTGTTGTAGGTTTCTTGACTATTTCCTTGATCTAGATACTGCCCTGTCTCTAGACTAAATGGTCCACCAGCATGGAAATTGTTACGATTATCTTCGGCTGGTTTAAATCCCTTACCCTTGATCGTATGAATGTGTAAAATGACAGGATGATCGCTGTCTTTGACATCTTCAAAAAGTTGGATCAAGGACTGAAGGTCATTGCCCTCTTCTAGATAACGATAATCAAAGCCAAGTGCCTTGAAAAGATTATTTGCCGCTTCTCCCTTACTTTCACGCAAGGTACGCAGAGCTGTGTAAAGCCCCCCTTGTGGATTAGGAGCAATTGACTGGTCATTATCATTGACGATCACTATGGTATTAGTCCCTGATGTCGCAATCTGATTCAGGCCTTCAAAAGCCATCCCCCCTGATAGAGAGCCATCTCCAATTAGAGCCACAACATTGTAAGATTCTCCCTTTAAATCACGCGCACGCGCTACACCTGATGCCAAGGACAAAGAGGTGGAGGTGTGACCAGCAATGAATTGGTCGTGCTCGCTTTCTCTAGGGTTGGTGTAGCCAGACACATCATCATAATGAGCTGGATCTGTGAAGGCTTGGGCACGGCCAGTTAGCATTTTATGGATGTAGGTCTGATGCGATACATCAAAGATAAACTTATCGATAGGCGATTGGAAGACATAATGCATAGCTACTGTCATCTCAACCACACCAAGGTTGGGCCCGTTATGACCACCATGGTGACTCAATTTTTCTAAAAGAGCTTGACGGGCATCATCTACAACTTCTTGGAGTTGGGTTGCCGATAGATTTTTTAAATCAGCAGGTGATTGAATCTTTTCTAACATCACTTATTCCTCCTTTATTCATGCCGTCATTATACACCTTGGAGTTAACTCCAAGGCAACTAAATAGACATATGCCCTGTAAGTAGGATCGCCCTTACTGGCACTTTACCAAAGAACGAGTCTGGGACAAAAGCCCAGACTCGTAGCATTATTTATTAGATTTGCGCAGTGGTTGGGAGCAAGACTCGCTGACTTGCCGGCTTAGTCTTACCCCTGCACAGTTCATTAGGTGCTTTAGTACCAATGAACCACTGCTGATTGGCAGTCCTTATCTTGGGGCCATTCTTATTTTCAGGCGCTCCCTTAAACAGGCCACTGGACTGTTTAACGACCATGCAAGTGATAACTCCAACGGTTTGGGGAACTGTTGGAAGCCACCTAATCTCATGAACTTACTGTTCATCTCATTTTCAACCTCAAAAGGTCTGGGAGACCTTTTGAGCTATGTAGAACTTTTTAATCGGGAAATAAAGCCTGCAAAGCAATGGTCAAAAGCTCCAATGGGCTTTGGCAGTCTGGGGATAGACTGCCAAAGCATTCTACCTAAAAATAGGAAAGCGAGGTAAATCAAAACGGTGATTTTCTCACGGTTTACTGACTGAGTCCCACTCTCGTTCTTGCTTAGTCATAGTTTCGGTCTAGTTCTTTATTTTCTAAAATGCGCAAGAAATGGTCACTCGGCACTTCACCATTATGATATTTACGATAGAGCTCTGTCAAAGATTCTCTGTGCTTATCATAGAGTTCTTTTCGTTTTTCTAATTGTTGGTGATGGAAACGATCGATCTCTGACTTATTTTGCCTCAAGAGGACTCGTAACTCTTCTTGCTCATCTTGGTTTTTGATTTGGTTTAGTCCCCAGGCAACTTTCTTAGCGGCATAGTCCTGATAATCGTGAATTCTTGAGCGCTCCAACTCCCTGTGGCGATTGATAATGGTAGTGAGTTCCTTAGGAGAATGAATGAACTCCCTGACAGCTGTGATAGGATCAGCATCTACTACGGTGTAAGTCAGAGCTCCAAGGTAGGGCATCAAAAAGATTGTAATCGCTCCTGCTGCAATTAAAGTCGAAGCAATGTCACTGGACATAAAATTGTCCTTCACTGCTATTCCTGTAATACCAACAATCAAAGGAAGGGCTGTACTGCAATAAAAAGCAACGGAAAAACGATTGTGGAGACTGAGACGTTCTTTGGGATTTTTCTCTAACGAAAGGGAAATCACAATAGGAATGGCACGAATCATAATCAAGGCTGCGATAAAGGCTAGCAATAAGCCTGGGCGTTTACCAACAGCACTCATGTTGATACTAGATCCAGACATAACAAAGAAGAGGGGAATCAAAAAACCATGAGCCAATCCATTGAGCTTTTTCTCCAAGAGGTGAGAGTTTTCTGGCATGACAAAGCGAAGAACAAATCCTGCCGCAAAGGCTCCTAGGACAATATCCAACTTAAATAGCGATGAAAAGGCAACCAAGACAATCATCAATAAAATAGTGATACGAACGGTCATCTGAGAATTGGTATCTGCCTTTGCTTTCAAGAAATTGTAGAGACTCCCTCCACCTTGAACCGCTTTATTTCCCAAAAATCCCAGCCAAATACAAAGAATCAGCAGCAAGCCCAAGATCGTTGCTGTTTGCCAGGTAGATCGAGCTGATAATAAGATAGCCATGGCAATGACTGTCGATACCTCTCCCCAGGTCCCGTAGGCTAGTATGGTATCACCCATTTTTGTTCCAATGAGCCCTCTTTCTTCAAGGATGGGCATAAGAGTTCCCAGAGCTGTTGTGGTAAAGAGTAGGGCGGTTGCAATCACCCCTTGGCTACCTGAGGCAATATTGGGCATGATGACTGCGACTGCTAGACCAATCACAAAGGTTACACCCCAAGTCCAAAACCCTTTCTTTCCTTCTTTTCCGACAATGACTTTAGGGTCAATTTCATACCCTGCCAGTAAGAATAAGAAGGCACAGCCTAACTCTGATAGCAGTTCCAAGGCTTCACTATGCGCATGAATCATATTTAAACTATGAGGTCCAAGAAGGGCTCCCGCTGCAATCAAGAGGACTGGCTCAGGAACGACCTGTCTGGGAATTAGTCTAGCTACTAAGGGGGTTACTGCTGATATAAAGGTAATAATGGTTAGTGAAATAAAAATCTCTGTCATAACAATCTCCTTTGAAAAGGTCTGGGAACATTGAACTGTCACATTTCTGCGATTATATCAATCCTTGTCCCGTCCTCGGTCAAAATCTTTGGTATTATATCATTTTCACCTATTGCCTGCTAGCCTTGGGGCTTGTTTGTCATAAGATTGTCAGTGATTTGTTATCTCTTTGATCTCATCTTTTGATTAAGGATACTAAAAACGGCTCCCCTTGGCCTTCAAGGCGAGCCGCTTGATTTTACTGGTATCATCGTCGCCTTTTATCATGGAGCTATCCATTAGGATCTGGATCAGTTTTCACAAACAGCCACTTGTTGTATCTCAACAGCCATCTGACTAAGAGATAAGCCGCATAAACGGCAACGCCTGCTGCAAACGTATAGAGAGACCACTTGACTATCTGCATTAGAAAAAGCTGGGGACTTCGTTCCAAGGTTGTTACCCAATCTCTCAAATTCCACAAACTGTAAAAGAAGCTATTATCATGAATCAAATAAACCATGAAGGTCGATTGGCCTAAGAATGATAAAACACGGCTATTGGGCAAGCATAAGCGCCTAAAAATCTCAAATAGGCAGACAGCAATGATAATAATAACTAGGCTGCTATTATTAAAATCAGGCACTCTTTGCAGAAACTCTTCCTTCTCGTCGCTGATCATATAATTTCTAATATTGGTGTTGACCTGATTAATGCCAGATATATAGATCAGGACGTAGCTTAAACCAGCGACTCCTATAAAGGTGGTTAGGCGAATCTTTTCGAAAACATCAAAACGGCGGATAAAGCCCGCTAGTGAATAGAGAAAAATGCCTGTCACCAAGATATCTAAGCCGCTAGCTAGAGACCGAAACATATGATTGGTCCAAGAGAAGGTCAAAAGAGCAAAAAGGATCAAGAGAAAGTTGGTATAGCCTTTTTGATCCAGCTTTTGTAAAAATTGATTTAAATAAAACTTGGCAAAGAGAATAACGGCAAAATAATAACCCACAAACCAGAATTCATCGTTGATCCGCATGAAGCGCTGCAGAGTCAGCGCAAAATCTGGTCGCCACTGTTGAATAAAAGGGGGCAAGCAAGTCAAAACTACCGCCACAAAGACAAGCTGGCTGATCAACTTCTTAGAAATATGGCCGATCTTAATAGCTTTTGCCTCCCTATTGGCCATGAAATAGCCTGATATAAGGATAAAAATCGCATTGCCAATACTGCCGAAAGTCATGATAATATTTAATATCAACAAGCGAGGATAAAAGACAGGATGATTGAAGGCATCAACAACCTCACGTCCCAAGCTTTCTGGATCAACCAGCTGGACTTTGACACAATGGCGCACGATATGATACATGATGATCAGAAACAGAGCGACCACTCTTAGCAGTTCAATATTAGCATCCCTGGGCTTCTTTTTTGTTGGCATCATGGCTTCCTCCCTCCATACATCGTCATTAAGAAACTCTCATCATTTTTGGCATTCCTTAACACTAACTATAACACTTGTACCATCCTAACATGAAATGGAAAGAAGGTCTAGCTTTAAGCAAACCTGTCAAGTGTCTTGTGGAAGAGCTTTTGTGATGGTGAGCGTGACTTCAATATGGAGAGGTTATTATTACATAAACATTTCTAGGATTTCTTTAGCATATATATCTGAGTGATTGATAGAATACTCTCCATGATACAGGTTGTCCTTGATTTCTAAATAACTTCTAGGAAGCATTTCATAAAGTAATTCCACCAAGAAAGTCCACCACCATGAGGCAGTATGATAATATCCTTGTTTTGTTCTCCATCTTCTACTATTTTCATGGGTTCTCTCCATTTCTGTTATTCGTGGGACTTCTACCCTTCTCAAGCTTCCCTAATTAGCAAATGCTATTCCTGCTTGCTGACTTCATCAACAAGATGTTCAGCTAATTTTTCACTATACTATTTATTATACTGCGAAAATACAAAAAGACTGTTACTACAGTGTATTTTACTGTAATGACAGTTCTTTTTTCTTTATCATTCCATTTCCTATCCATTCAAGGAGAACTTTATGTTCTTCATTTTCTAAAAAACTAATACCTAACCATCTCTTAAATTGTCTAAGCTTGAATCGTCCTTTTTAAAATAAGTAGGAAGATTATTTTCTTCAAATGGACTTATTTGATCTTTTTAACATAACGTTTTCCTACACAGTTTCCAAAACTATTTCCTAATTACTTATTAAATAATTTTGCCCAGTTTTGCTTTGCATTCATGATACGAGAAATATAGACATTGTACTCCTCAATATAATAAAAAGCTAAATAATTCTCAATAGGCATGTAGCGGTAGCTTTTGCCATCATCAGTTAATTCACCATAACCTCGGCTCGCCACACGGGGACAAGCTTCAGGGAAGATTTCTAAAGTTTCTAAGGCAGATAAAATTAAATCAATTTTACTATCGGCAGATTGTTGGCTATAAAAGTTGAGAACAATGTACTCATGAATAGCTTTCAAATCCTGCTTAGCCGCATCAGATAAGGAAACGATGTAAGGTTTACGATTAGTCAAGACCAAATTCCTTTCTGACGTCTGCAAGCACTGTGACCTTACCTTGAGCAATATCTTGATGGCCTAGCAAAATCTCTTTCTTTAAATCTTCAAAAGCAATTTGATACTGTGACTCTGGCAAGTCACTCGAAACAAATTCTTTGGCATCGACAGCGCCAGTCGCAATCTTCCTTAATGCGGCATTAAAAACATCTGTAAGACTGATTTGCTCATCTGCTAAAATGTCCTTAGTTTGTTGATAAAAAGCAGAATCTGCACGAAAATTAACAGGTTGTGTAGTAGCCATATGAAGCACCTCTTGTATATACTATATGTATTTACATTGTAGCATATAGTTAATGTATCATTCAACTAAAAACTCAATATAGCCACGCCGTATGCATGAAAAGTTCCTCTAAATATTTTTGTGACTGGCAGCCATTTTTAAATGGATAGATTCCTTGTCGTTTCACCATCAACCATTTTTACAAGTTCTATGGTAACTTCCCCAAAAGTTTCTTTCAGATTTTTTAAAAGAGTTATCACATTCCATAAATTAATCTCCCTAAAAATAAGCACGCCCTCAGAGGTTCAGTTTTACCGCATCACTTGATTCTTCGACAGCTATCTTATATTTTACTTCGCTCGTACAAGCAGTGCAACCACCTCCACATGATGCGTCTGTCGAAGTCAAAAGATTCAGTGAATCTTTTGAGCGCCTTGCCTTAAAATAGTAAGCAAGGCGGACAATCTAATTGCATTGTTCGAGTAAAGCGACACATTCGATGTGATGTGTGTTTGGGAAAAGGTCCACCGGCTGGACTTTCTTTAGTTGGTAGCCCAGCTCTTGGTAGCGTTTGATGTCACGTGCCATAGTGGCTGGGTTACATGAAATGTAGGTGATTTTGTGTGGTGACATGGCAGCACTTGCTGTGATGAAGCTTTCCGTCAGGCCTTTACGAGGGGGATCCACTAGGATAAGGCTTGGTTTGATGCCCTCTTTTATCCATTGATCCATAGCTGCTTCTGCACTAGAAGCCACATAGTGGGCATTGGTGATCCCATTTTTTCGTGCATTCGCCTTGGCATCTTCTACAGCTGCTTCCACCACTTCGACTCCATATACTGCCTTAACCTGCTTGGCAAAAGAGAGGCCAATCGTTCCGATACCAGAATAGGCATCAATAACTACATCATCGGGTCCTAGATCAGAAAAATCAATAGCTGTCTGATAAAGCTTTTCTGCCATAACTGTATTGACTTGATAGAAGGATTGAGCTGAGATGTCATAGCGATTTCCCAACATCTGATCCTCGATCGTTGTTTTACCGTAAAGGGTCCGAAACGACTTTCCAAAAATCACATTGGTATTTTGATCATTGACATTTTGGATGATAGAAACCAGGTTCGGAAAGGCTTGCGTCAGTTCGTTTATCAACTGGTCAATACGAAATAGTTTCAGACGTGTGCTAACAATCACCAGCATCATCTGCCCCGTGTAATGCCCTCGACGAACGACTAGATTGCGAATGAGACCTGTCTGATTGTCCTCATCATAAGGCTTAAGGTCATAGCGACGCAATAAATCCCTAGTGTAAGCAATCAAGCGGTCGATTTCCTTGTCTTGAATGTAAAAATCCTCTATAGGAAGCAAATCATGAGAGTTCTTTCTGAAAAAACCAGTTTCTAGTTGTCCCTTGACCCGACGTACAGGAACTTGCGCCTTATTACGGTAGGCATAAGGTTCATCCATGCCAATGGTTTCAGCCACCTCAATGTCAGTAATTCCGGCTGTCTTCGCTAGATTAGTAATGACTTGCTGGCGCTTAAATTTGAGCTGCTCAGCATAATCCAGATGTCCTAGATCAGCTATTCCTGTCCGCAGATAGGTAGCATCTAGATCCTGGTTACGAAAAGGGGAAAACTCCAAGTACTCCTCGACTTTGCCATAGCCGATTTTCTTTTTGACTTTTAAGACCCGCATCGAAATACGCTCACCCGGCAAGGCATTGTCCACAAAAAAGACAAGGCCGTCGACCTTAGCTACACCTGCTCCCTCGTGGGTCAAGTCTATAATCGTTACATCTATGATAGTATTTTTTTCTAACATACTCTCTCATTTCTCGTTTACTAGTATTGGATCTCTTCCTGGCGCCCTGATTGACTGTCGATTCAAACTCAGACTACAAAAGAATGTTGGACTCAATCAGTAAACCGTGAAAAAATCACGGTTTTGATTTACCTCGCTTTCCCATTTTTAGACTCGGAGTTCTGCCACTTTCTTATTTTTAGGTGGCAGGCTTTGACAGGCTATTCCCAGACTGCCAAAGTCCACTGGAGCATTTTGACACTTGCTTTACAAGCTCTATTTCCCGATTAAAAAGCTCTACTAGAGCTTTTTAACCCACCTCCGCATAGCTCAAAAGGTCTGGGAGATCTTTTGAAGTTGAAAATGAAATGAACAGTAAGTTCATGAGATTAGATAACCTCCAACAGTTCCCCAAACTGTTGGAGCTATCGCTTGCATGGTAGTTAAACAGTCCAGTGGACTGTTTAAGGGGGTGCCTGAAAATAAGAATGCGCCCCAAGATAAGGACCGTCAATCAGCAGTGGTTCATTGGTACTAAAGCACTTAATGAACTGTGCAGGGGTAAGATTAAAGTTGGCATAGCCAACAAGTCTTACTCCCAACCACTGCGCCTAGTCAGTGAAATTGACTAAATAAATAAGGCTGAGAACTTTTGTCTCAGTCTCATTATATCATACTTGATTACAGCCTAGCGTAGTCCCATTTCTGAGAGTTCGTTTTGATAATAATCAAAGTCAATAGACAAGCCTGAGCCTCCATACATATCTGTCGCATCAGTCCAGTCGCTATGCTCAGGCATGGTTCGCTGCTCAACCCCCCTAGACATGTCTGACATTAAGCCCACACTATTTTGAAGAAGAAAGGTATAAGGAATATTGGTCGATGTCATGCCAAAGATTTTTCCTGCCGCCTCTGATCCTGATAAGAGCTTGGAGATATTTTTAGTCTGACTAATGACTTCTGACATCACTTGTTGCTGACGCTTGGTGCGACCGTAATCGCCTTCATCATCCTTACGAAAACGTGCGTAATTGAGTAAGGTTCGCCCATCCATTTTTTGTTTACCTTCTTTGATGGTCTGTTCTGGTGTCACACCATTTTTAGCATTAAGGTCGTCTGGCACCTCAACTTCAGTCACATCTTCACCATCTATAGTGGCAAACTGGGCATCAATTTCAACACCATCTGGAAATAGGGTATCAACAGCTTTGGCAAAGGTTTCAAAATCCAGCATGGCATAATATTTTATCTTGATGTCAAAATTATCCTTTAGAACCTGCCGCATATACTCAGCACCGTGGTGGTCATCTTGCTCACCTAAATTGAAGGCAACATTGAGCTTTTGATCCTTAGCTCCCTCATAAGCACTGACCCCTGAGATATTAACCAGTGTATCCCTCATAAAACTGACAGTCTTTACCTTTTTATCGGAATTTCCCACATTGGCTACCATAATGGTATCAGTCCTGGCATCTGTATCGTTCTGAGTGACACGTTTGTCACTTCCTAGAATCAAAATATTAGTGCCGTCAGATGTATCTTCACCGTTGAATTCTTCAACTAAGGCTGCGTGATAATTAGGATCATTAGAGAGATCATGGATTCCTTTGTAAAAGCGGTAGCCCATCAAACCACCTACTAAAAGGAGAGCCATAACAGCCACCCAGAAGACTCGCTTAAGACGACGTCCCCAAGGTTTATAAGCCTTAGGTGCAGACGACTTCTTGTCCCGGCGCTTGCGCTTGTCCTTATTAGAACGTTGTCTGCTCGTCCTAGCTTTTCCTTCCGGATATAAAGGAAGCCCCTGTGGTGTTAAGTCAGCGTTTTCTTCAGAGTAATCCTCTAAACGAACCTCTGGATTTTCTTGTATCTGCTCTGCAAAACGACCCTCAGTAAGCTCTGGATTGGATCCAGCCACTTTTTGCCTTAAGTAGTCGTACTCCGCCATCTCTTTGGGTGTTAGATAGTGGAAGTTACTCATCAAATAGTTATAGCGTAATTCCTCATGATGAGTCAATCTAGGGTTTGCCATATTGTCGTTCCTTTTACTTATATCGTGAAGACCGAGTAGTCTCCCAGTATTTTATAGGTAATTTCTAGGCTAGCCAGCTCTTCTAAAGCAAAGCCGACCCGCTCTGGATCTTGGTTATCGATATCCAAAATAAAGAAATATTCTCCCAGGACTGTTCTTAGGGGGCGGCTTTCAATTTTAGTCAAATCAATGCCACGCCAGGCAAATACCGATAGGGCTTTGTATAAAGCGCCCGGCAGATTGTCTGGTAAGGTCAGGGCTAAACTTAACTTATGGGCTGATGCTTTCAGATCGATTTGAGGCTTATCGTGACCTAAGAGCCAGAATCGTGTAAAATTCTCATCTATTTCTTGGATATCTCTTCCAATGATGGTTAAACCGTACTCTTCAGCCGCTACTGTAGGAGCAATCGCTGCATAGGGCTTATCAGGATGATCAGCCACAAAGCGTGCTGCATAGGCGGTACTAGCTGTAGGCTCTATGGCCACATGTGCAAAGTGATCTTGGAGATATTGTTTGGCTTGAGCAATAGCTTGAGGATGGGAAAAAATCTTAGCAATAGCTCTGTCTGTCCGGCTTGCCATTAACTGCTGTTTAATGGGCTGAACAATCTCAGCCGTAGCCCTGATCTCTGCACGGTGAAAGAGATAATCTAGGCTCTCATGAACTGAGCCTTCAATAGAATTTTCAACAGGAACGATGGCATAATCCACTTCCTGCTTCTCATAGGCCTTGATAACTTCTGTTATCGTTTTATAAGGCTTAAGCTCAGCATCAGCAAAGATCCTCAAGGCTGCATTATGTGTAAAAGACCCACTAGGGCCCAAATAACCTACAAACATTTAATTATCTCCGCAATCGCTTCTGGTGATTTGTCTGTCACATCAATAGTATAGTTGGCTGAGGCTTGATAAAGCTTCTGACGGCTATCAAAGATAGCCTTAAAGTTGTCCTTGTCATTATGGACGAAGAGGGGCCTAATATTGGCTTTATCAGCTTGGATACGATCATATAAGGTATCAAAATCAGCCTGTAGATAAATAGTCTGTCCATTAGCCGCTAGGAGCTGGCGACTTTCTGGGCTCAAAACTACTCCGCCTCCTGTTGAGATAAGGTGGTGACTTTCTGACAAATCAGAAAGGGTCTGTCTTTCAAGTTGACGAAAGGCTGCTTCTCCGTGCTGCTCAAAAAAATCAGCAATAGTCATTCCAATCTTGTCTGCTATCACCTGATCCATATCAATAAAATCAGGATCTACCAAAGATGCTACAGAGGATTTACCTGATCCCATGAAGCCAATTAAAATCTTAGCCATTGATCAACTCTTTCAAGTGGTCAAAGAATGTTGGGTAGCTGGTATTAATCGCTTCTGCTCGATCAAGCTCAACCTCACCAGTCTTGACTAAAAGGGCAGCAATAGCTACCATCATTCCAATGCGATGATCCCCTTGGGTATTGATATGAGCTCCATGCAGGAGGGTTCTTCCATTAATAATCATACCATCAGCAGTCGGATGAATCTCTGCCCCCATACTATTTAAGGCATCGGCTACAACCTGAATACGATCCGTTTCCTTTACCTTGAGTTCTTGAGCATCACGGATAACTGTCTGCCCCTTAGCCTGAGTAGCTAAGAGCGCAATAATAGGCAGTTCATCAATCAAACGGGGGATAATCTCTCCTGATATTTCTGTACCGTGGAGCTCTGATGTTTCCACTGTAATCGTTGCTGACTTAGCGACTGGATCGATCTCACTTAGAGCCAGTTTACCTCCCATCGATTTAATGACGTCCAGAATACCCGTTCGTGTTTCATTGATCCCAACGTTTTCGAGCACAATCTTACTATCTGGTAGTACGAGACCTGCGACCAACCAGAATGCTGCACTGGAGATATCCCCAGGTACATGGATATCCTGAGCTGTGAAGGTTTGAGAACCCCGTACACGAATTTCCTTGCCTTCAATTTCTAAGTGACCCCCAAATTGAGTGATCATATCTTCCGTATGATTACGTGTTTTCTCTTTTTCAATGATGATAGATTCCCCATCAGCTTGCAAGGCTGCAAAAATAAGAGCGGATTTAACCTGAGCAGATGCAACGGGAAGCTCATAATGGATAGGCGCGAGGGATTTGGAGCCATGCATTTTAAGGGGGGGTAAATCACGATCAGTGCGACCGGCTATCTCTACGCCCATCTTTCTCAAGGGAATTGATACACGGTCCATAGGACGCTTAGATAAGGAGTCATCTCCCACCATCTCAACAGCAAAGTCTTGACCTGAAAGAAGACCTGAAAGCAACCGAATAGAGGTACCCGAATTCCCCATATCTAATGCTTGCTCTGGTGCCTTGAGACCATCAAAACCTACACCGTGAATTTTCACTAGCTTGCCATCATCTTCGATAGTGACTCCCATATCACGAAAAGCCTGTATAGTTGAGAGGACATCCTCTCCTCTCAAGATATCATGTACCGTCGTCACGCCCTTAGCTAGGCTACCGAACATGATAGAACGATGACTAATTGATTTATCCCCAGGAATACGTAGGTGACCACGCAGGTGATCAACAGCTGTTTCAAGTTTCATAAATAGGCTCCAATATGCAAATGATTATCAATATTTTACCACAAAGCCTTCAAATATTCAGAGCTGATCCGAAAATTCTTTGGGACTTTTGGATGATTTTAAGTCGAATCACTATTTTATGTCTTCTCACTAACTAAAAAGCCTGGAGGCAAAGTCCAGACTTTTAAGCATTGTTATAGATTTATCAGACAAGTACAACGGTTGCCCCCTGTCCCTTGTCTTGCTCTCTTGTGGCTATCAAGCATAGCCGTAGAGTTGACTAGCCGTCACAAAGGTGTAGCCTTGAGACTTAAGGTAGTCGAGAACTTTTGGAAGGGCTTGAACTGTTGTTGGATGAATATCATGCATCAAGATCACACTCCCCTCCTTGGTCTGTTGCTTAACCTGTTCAAGAATAGCATCTGGATCCTTGCTCTGCCAATCAAGAGTATCAACATCCCAGAGAACTTCATAAAGGTTTGATGCATTGCGGACTGTTTCATTTGTTTGACCGTAAGGTGGTCTCAGAACAGCTGGTGGTAGGCCAGTGGCATCTTGAATCGCCTTACTTGTTTGATTTATTTCAATATCTAAGGCGTCCATCGGCAAACTGCTTAGCATGGAATGGCTCCATGAGTGATTCCCAATTTCTTGGCCGTCATCCACGAGATCTTTCATGATAGACTCATTTCCCTCAATATTTTGGCCAACCACAAAGAAGGTGGCCTTTGCACGGTATTTTTTGAGAATTTCCAGCACTTGAGGCGTCGTTGTTGCATCTGGTCCGTCATCAAAAGTCAAAGCAACATAACGACCAGACATCTTTTGATGGTAGGCATTGCTACTATGTTTGTAGGTTTGATAGGCCTTCAGGTCTTCATTTTTTAAATAAATAGGGTTTAAAATAGAGTAGAGCTGGTCTATCTCTAATGGGATGGACTTGTCTTGGATCAACAGTCTTAGCTCCCCATTACGATAATCATAGTCTTGTGATTTTAGGCTTGTTTTTTGGAAGGTGGCCATCAGTTGCTTTCTATCTTTATTGCTAAGAGCGATAGATTTCAAGCTATTTTCCACTAGAGGCTTCAGGTCATCTTTGGCCTTGGGTGAGCGAGATAAAAAGTCTGCCAAGGTAACACGTGAATTATCAGAATTGACGATAATCGATTGTAAGATTTTAGTCTTCTGGCGTCTTAGCTTTTTATCCTTGGACTGATAGGTATCCATATAAATGTCTGCCTGACGGATACCGCTGAGCTGGACTTGGGAGTAAGACAATCCAATAAAGCGATAGCTGCCCTCAGAGCGCTTAGTCCCTAATTGTTTTATCTCTTTCTTTAGTGGACCATTAATCTTACCATCAGAATCAGCTGGGAAATGGTAATAGGTCGTCCCTTCTCTAATCACTCTAATCGGACCATTTTGACGGCTTTTATTGATCTCCATTTTTGTTACTGCATGTAGATCATCTTGGACGACAGCATGCTGGTAGATGAGCAAGCCTAGCAGAGCAGCTGAGACAAAAATAGCAGCATACAGAAAGTAGATATATTTTTTCACGATATTCCCCTTTAACTCAATCACCTTTATTATAGAGGAAAAACATTGATGTATCAAGAACTTGTTTAAATCATCTACTTACTGTCCCTCTCTGTATTTCCTATAGCTATTATCAAGCGGGGCCAAAATAATTTATCCGCATATCAGACAACATGTATCTTACTTTATTCTTATCTATTTTCACTAACTTAGCACAGCAGCTGTTGGCTTTTTCAATAGTTTCAGATACTAAAAAACAAGCTCACATTGAACTTGTTTTTTTAAATCTTGAATCTTATTTACCCAGTTTTGCTTTTGCCGCATCAGCCAATGCTGTAAATGCTGCAGAATCATTGACAGCCAAGTCAGCAAGCATCTTGCGGTTCACTTCGATTTCAGCTAACTTCAAGCCATGCATAAGCTGTGAATATGACAAACCGTTCATACGTGCAGCTGCATTAATACGAGTGATCCACAATTTGCGGAAATCACGCTTACGTTGACGACGGTCACGGTAAGCATAGTAGTAAGAGTTCATCACTTGTTCTTTTGCAGTACGGAACAAGATGTGTTTAGCACCATAGTAACCTTTAGCTAATTTCAGTACACGTTTACGGCGTTTACGTGAAACAACGCCACCTTTAACACGAGCCATTTAATATTTCCTCCGAATTTCTTAAGTTCCTGTATGCTAACGCTTATTTCATGCGTGTCAGCATTGATTTAATACGTTTGAAGTCTCCTGAATGCACCATAGATGCTTTACGAAGATGACGACGTTGTTTTTTAGTTTTACCGTGGAAACGGTGAGATGTGTAGGCACGGAAGCGTTTCAAACCGCCTGAACCTGTACGTTTAAAACGTTTAGCTGATGCACGATGTGTTTTTTGTTTTGGCATTTTAAATTCTCCTTATGTCGTTTTCTTGGTATCCCTTACTTTTTCTTATCAGGGATTGGCGCCAATTGCATAAACATCTGACGACCATCCATCTTAGCACGTTGCTCAATGATAGCGATATCTTGAGTCGCTTCAGCAAAGTCGGCTAAAACCTTAGCTCCGATGTCCTTGTGAGTAATCATACGACCGCGGAAGCGGATAGAAACTTTGACCTTGTTGCCTTTTTCAAGAAATTTACGGCCATTGCGAAGTTTAGTCTCAAAATCACCCTTATCAATAACCGGACTGAGACGCACTTCTTTAATAGTAACAGTGCTTTGCTTTTTGCGCTGCTCCTTTTGTTTCTTTTGATACTCAAATTTGAACTTGCCATAGTCCATAATTTTTGCAACTGGTGGAGTTGCTTGTGGTTGAATCAAGACAAGGTCAACATTAGCTTCGTCAGCTGCTGCCTGTGCTTCAGACAGAGGCTTGATGCCTAACTGCTCCCCATCGAGTCCCACAAGGCGAACTTCCCGAACGCGAATTTCATCATTTATGAATAAATCTTTTTTTGCGATGATTTTCACCTCTTCATTTTTTGAGAAAAACGAAAGCGGACTTGACAAACCAAGCCCGCACTACATAATAGTTCATCTTTTTGAACTTTGACATGTAGAGCCAGACAACGTTAGTCGCAAGGCGAGAAGCTCTCACTTCTGCTTTTCTCATTGATGATAGTCTATCATAACTATCAGTTCATGTCAATTAATTTCTTTGCTTTTTCTGTAATAAAATCGACCACCCCATCAATACTTATACCAGTCGTATCAAAGGTAATGGCATCTTCTGCCGCCTTGAGAGGTGATACCTTACGATGACTATCTTTGTAGTCACGTTCTGCAATTTCTTTTTTTAGCTGTTCAAAATCAGTGGGAATCCCTTTTTCCTGATTTTCCTTGTAGCGACGTTCTGCACGTTCTTCGACAGAAGCAATTAGGAAAATTTTGAGCTCAGCATTCGGAAGGACTACCGTACCAATATCACGTCCATCCATGATAATCCCACCTTTTGCAGCAATTCTGCGCTGCTCGTCAACTAATCTTTCACGCACCTCAGGAAGGGCTGAGATAGCTGAAACGTGATTGGTCACATCATTTTGACGGATGGCTAACGTCACATCCTCATCGCCTAGCAATACTGTTTGACTGCCATCAGCTGCAACACCAAATGAAATTGGGTGGCGAGTAATCAAAGCTAGTAGGTCATCCACCTGATCCTCAGAAAGATCGTGAGTCATGGCTAAGTAAGTAGCACAACGGTACATAGCTCCTGTATCAAGGTAGGTGTAGCCTAAATTTTTAGCAATAATTTTTGCAACCGTACTTTTACCACTAGAAGCTGGGCCATCGATAGCAATTTTAATCTGTTTCATCTTATTTAACGACTACCTCATCTCCTGGCAAGGCAAACCAAGTACCATTTTGAACATGGTCTGGATTTAGAGCACGCAATTCCTCAACTGAAATCCCTGCCCGGGCAGCAATGGATGCTTCACCTTCACCTTCTTGAACCGTGATGGTTTCACCAGCTGCTTCTGACGATGACGTTGAAGACGATGATGAACTTGAAGATGAGGAACTACTTTTACTAGTAGAAGAAGGTTTTGAAGAAGACTCGGCACTTTCTTTAGTTTGACTAGATGATTTTTTTGATGACTTCTGGCTTGAGGAAGAGCTGGACTTGGCTGCCTGATAAAACTGACCGCTCTTGGAAGTCTGTGCTCCTCCCCCATTTGAGGTCCAAAATACAAAAAATAGGATCGTCACTACGATAAAGAAGAAAATGCTCAAGAGAATGGTTAAAATAGGAGTGCTGGCCATTCGATCTTTCTTCTGTCTATGACTTTTCTGCTTTTTAGATGACTTACTAGATCGTGTTTCATCCGTATCGTCATCTTGATCTGTTTCTTCTACAATTTCTTCATCATCAAGATCCTGCTCATCAACCTCATTGATACGTGTTTCCCATGGCTTTTTTGACATATGTTCCTCCCTTGTAAAATATATAAATCCGTACTAAAATAATACTATGAAAATTTCAATTATTCCAGAAAAGTGTATTGCTTGCGGTCTGTGTCAAACCTATTCTGACAGCTTTGATTATCACGATGACGGTATCGTCAAGTTTAGTCAAACGGATGCACTGACTGCTGATTTAGATGACTCTCAGGACAATAGGCTCGCTGTCAAGTCTTGTCCAACTAAAGCTCTCAGGATTGATTCCTAAGCGAGGGCTTTTCTTTTTTATCATTTTGATAGAGCTCAAAATAATCTAGAGTGTCTGAGTGGTCTAAAAGTTCTACTTCACCTCTAAAAGCTTCATCTAACACTAAATTGTCCAAAAAATATTTTTTAGGCCACTTTCTCATATAAAATCTTTTTTGGGAATCATTCTCAAAAACTAATGTCAATGACCCTTTCGTCACTTCGACACGGGCAATATCTGCGATATCAACCTCAAATGGGCTAAAAAAATTGAAAGAATTAATCCACAACTTATGATTCTCACTGATGACAAAATAGCGATGAAATCCCAAACCAACTAAAGTCATGATAAAAATGGCAAGCATCAATAGTCCAGATATGGATACATTAAGACGCTCATAGAACATTGACATGGCAATAAACACTGGGATAAAGGTGATGGACCAATAAATGATGGACCAGGTTAACTCCGGCTGCCAATGGTAGCGAACCTTTCCAAATAACTTAATCATAGGCCTCCTCCATTCTAAATTATTTTACCACAATCCTATACTTTTTCCCATGACAAATCCTACCTGAGTGAGAAATTTCTAGATACAAAAGACTGAGATAAACGTTCTCAGCCTTTTGTATTTCATCAATGTTATGGACCACCTTGTGGTGGGAAATGAGAGACAGTAGCTAAACTTACCTAGTAGCCTTGTACAACTCATTAGGTACTCTAGCAGTATCATATTTCCCAAGCCTTAAGGAGATCAGAGAGCCAGGAGCAGGAATCTTAAATAATTTCACTTTTTTCTGTCTTACTATCTGTTTATAGCTTATTTTCGGGCTGTCTCTAGCCTATTGCTTTAACTAAATCGACCAGTATAATCAATATTTTCGTCTAGATAATTCCCTAGTTTAGTAGACACACTCGTATACTGCCAAGCTGCAGCATCGGAATAGTAACTATACTCTTGAGCCTCTTTTTGGGATAAATAGGTATAGCCATTTACATAGTGGGCTATCCAAAGATTTTGCAGACCTAATGCAGAGGTGTTCAGACTACCGCCACGGCTATCCAACCAGCTGGCCATAGTGTAATAGGCTAGATTATTGAACCCCAAAGACTTTAGGGTTTGAGTCCACACTTGCGTATTGCCATTAACATCTGTTAGCATATCGTTGCTTTCCATGTCATTAACCATGAGCACATCTGTCCCCAGGCCTAATGAGCGAGCTGTGTTCGCAAAATAACTTGCCTCCGCCCTAGCCTGATCAGGATTAGAATACCGTGAGAAATGATAGGCTGACACCTTCATGCCAGCTGCCTTGGCATTTTGTATTTGGCTACTTGCATAAGGATTAATATAGCCTGTTCCTTCTGTTAATTTGACCACAACACCTGTGATACCTTGACCTTTTAGTTTATTGAAATCGGCAACAGAAATATCCCCATTGTGACTGCTAATATCAACAAAATAGCCTATTTTTTTCTCACTAGTGAGCTGGTATTGGCCTAGATTGTAACCCGTTTTGACTCCATCTACATCTGTTAGATAAGCATGAACATGATAATTTCCCTTGATAAAGTCATGTAACTTTTGATCGATAGTGAGACTTGCCTTGCCATTGACTACCGATGCCTGATACCATTTGAGATTGGCTTGATTTTTTTGAGACCAAGCGGCTACTTCTAGCTTGGCTAGCTTTTTGGAGCTTGATGTCTCTTTGATCGCAACAACGAGAGTACCAGCTTTTGGATTATGCTGGGTCACTTTTACAGAGGGCTTGGTTGGTTTTGGTGCTTTGCTAACCGTAAAGCCTGTGCTACCAATCAGCTTTGACTTTCCATTGTCTAAAGCAGAATTTCCATAAATGTGGGCGATATATTGTCCCTTTTCAAACTTGTGATTTTTAAGTAAAACTTCTGCTGAATAATTCCCTTTGCTATCCTTCTTGGCTGTATAGTAGGTCAACTCATCTTGCCCATTTTTCTTAGTCCAAACAGGGATCTTAACAGCTGTGATATAAGCTGGGAGGCTAGTGAGGGTTACCATATAACTAAAATCGGACTTGCGAGTTGCTTTAGCTTTAACATTGGGTTTAGCTATCGTTAGGCTGGTTTTTCCCAGACCTATCATTTTACCTGCTTGCTCTAAATAAGTGTGGACATTATATTTTCCATATCCGGAGTGTTCTTTATAAGGAGCTATGGCTTTTCCATTTTGGTCAGCTGAGTACCATTTGATGTCATCTTGTCCCTTGGTCTCAGACCAAACGGCATAACGTAATTGCTTCAGCTCTTTAATTCCCTTAGTTTGTGAGGCTATTTCGATACCTTTACTGCCCAGCTTGACTGTAGTCTTTGCTGTTGGTTTAGTCGCTTTAGTTTGTCCAGTATCTTTTGGCAACGATACGCTGATAGTTTGCGCCTGTCGGCCAAGCATTTTCCCCTTGATTAGAGAATATGTGTGGATATGATATTTCCCAGAATCCTTATGCTTACTTAGATCAATATAAGCAGCACCGGTCTTATCAGCTTGGTACCAGACCAGGTCGTCCTGACCTTTTCTATCTGACCAGAGGGCAAATTTAATCAATTCACCTTTGCTGATCTTTTTCTTGTATCGAAGGACTAGCTTTTGATTGTTTAGAGAAACATCAGTAAAGCTTGATTTATCTTTTGCCTTAGCGATAGTCGCTACACTGGCAGGCTTTGGAGCTGTTACAATCTTGCTCGTGCTAGCAGGATGAGAAAGATTGGTCTCTGGAAGAGAAAAGGTACTCTGTGTTGCCTTATGTTCAGTAGATTGGGGAGCTGACTGTGTTTTAGGAGTAGTTTCCGCCTCTACTGTCGCCCCTTCCTCTACTACTTGACTAGATTGAGGATTTTGGGGAACAGATGAGCTAGAAGAAGGCTCATCTGGAGTGGTCTGACTAGCAGCAGGATCTAACTCAGGAGTGCTTGCTTGATCTCTTTGTGCAACCTCTACTATCTGGCCTTCTGTCTGGCTACTTGGTTGTTCTTGAGCTTGAACCCTTGTGCCCGCCCCTAAAATAGCGACCGAGACTGCACTTGCAACAATCCAGTGTTTCTTCGCCTTGTACATTCGTTTTCTCATCATTATATACCTTTCCTCAGTATTGTAGATTAAAATTAGGATTAGTTTATCATACTGCCCGAAAATAGACAAAATCAAACGTCCTACACCTATTTATCCGTAAAAAAATAGAAAATTCTAAGGAATTTTCTATTTTTTATTGTCACTGTCTATTAGGCATTTGATTTTCCTAGCCTTGTAGACTTATTTTTTCTCATCTTCGTCCATGGATAGGACTGAAAGGAAGGCCTCTTGTGGCACCTCTACTGATCCGATGGCTTTCATGCGTTTCTTACCAGCCTTTTGTTTTTCTAAGAGTTTGCGTTTCCGAGAAACGTCACCACCATAACATTTGGCAAGGACGTTTTTGCGTAAGGCTTTAATATCAGACCGTGCTACGATCTTTTGGCCAATGGCTGCCTGAATAGGCACTTCAAATTGTTGACGTGGGATGATTTTCTTGAGTTTTTCAACGATAAGTTTTCCACGCTCATAGGCAAATTCACTGTGAACAATGAAGCTGAGCGCATCAACTTTCTCACCATTAAGGAGGATATCCATCTTAACCAGCTTGGAATTGCGGTACTCAGAGATTTCATAGTCAAAGCTGGCATAGCCACGGGTAGAGGATTTTAACTTATCAAAGAAATCAAAGACAATTTCAGCTAGAGGGATTTGGTAGATGACATTGACACGGTTATTATCAATATATTCCATCGTCACAAAATCACCACGCTTGCGCTGGCAAAGTTCCATGACTGAGCCAACAAACTCCTGTGGCACCATAATCTGTGCCTTAACAAAAGGCTCTTCAATACTGTCAACACGAGTAGGCTCAGGAAATTCTGATGGGTTGGAAACTTCTAATAGTTCTCCATCTGTCATATTGACATGGTAAACGACCGATGGCGCCGTCATGATCAAATCAATATTAAATTCTCGCTCCAGTCGCTCCTGGATAACATCCATGTGAAGAAGTCCTAAGAAGCCACAGCGAAAGCCAAAACCAAGGGCCTGAGAGGTCTCAGGTTCAAACTGAAGGCTAGCATCGTTGAGCTGAAGCTTTTCAAGTGCTTCACGTAGATCGTTGTACTTGTTTGACTCAATAGGGTAGAGCCCCGCAAAGACCATAGGATTCATCTGCTTGTAGCCGTGGAGCGGCTCAGCAGCTGGATTATCCGCCAGAGTAATAGTATCACCGACCCGTGTATCTGCTACCGTCTTAATCGAGGCTGCGATGTAGCCTACATCGCCAGTCGCAAGGTAGTCACGACTGACAGCCTTAGGGGTGAAAATACCAACCTCGGTCACATCAAAGGTCTTGCCATTACTCATGAGCTGTATCTTATCACCTGGTTTAACGATTCCATTTTGAATACGGATCTGGAGGATGACACCACGGTAGGCATCGTAAACGGAATCAAAAATGAGGGCTTGTAGGGGGGCTTCAACATCTCCTGTCGGAGCAGGAACCTGCTCAACAACTTGCTCAAGAATCTCTTCAATACCGATACCAGCCTTGGCAGAGGCCAGCACAGCCTCACTAGCATCTAGCCCAATGACATCTTCGATTTCCTGGCGAACACGCTCTGGGTCTGCCGCAGGTAAGTCAATCTTATTGATGACGGGGAGGATTTCCAAATCGTTATCCAGAGCCAAGTAAACATTGGCTAAGGTCTGCGCTTCGATCCCTTGAGCTGCATCGACCACTAAGACTGCCCCTTCGCAAGCAGCCAGAGAACGGGACACTTCATAGGTGAAGTCTACATGCCCTGGTGTATCGATCAGGTGAAAGATGTAAGTCTCTCCGTCTTTTGCCGTGTAATTGAGCTGAACAGCATTGAGCTTGATAGTAATCCCACGCTCTCGCTCTAGATCCATGCTATCAAGAAGCTGAGCCTGCATCTCACGGTCTGACACTGTTTCGGTTTTTTCTAAGATACGGTCAGCCAAAGTTGACTTCCCGTGATCAATATGGGCAATGATGGAGAAGTTACGAATTTTCTCTTGGCGTCTTTTTAGTTCTTGAATGTCCATAGTTTTTCCTTTAAATCAGATTCTTAGTAAGACTATTATAGCAAAAAATCCACCTATCACCAAAGTGGATTTCAAGTAACAAAAGCTACTACACTATAGGGATACCGAGAATCAATCATGAATAATACGCCTATGATAACAGATAAAATTAAACAACTGCCTGTGGACTGTCTGCTAAAAAGCTCAATCTTCTTTCACGGTCATGGAGCTAATCTTAACATCACCCCAGTTTTTTTCCGAAAAATGACTTTTACTGTCTTTTGCACCTATCCATGATCGGATAACCGTACGCCCTAGAATATCTCCAGTCTGCCTTTGAAAGTCTTTTACTGTCAGTCCTTTGTCTGTAAGTGCTTGTTGAAAGTCGCTCTTTGTACCACCATCCATTATCGTAAGAGTCTGTGATAAGGTTTTAGTATTTTTGAAATACTCAAAAATAATCTTTGTTTCCAATTTGTCGGTTAGCTGGTAATAGTAATAGATAAATATTGGCTCTTTTTTGGATACTTTACTTATTCTTACTCCTAAATTATTAATCTTTCTTGGAATTTTCTTATTCTCTCCATTTTTATTATCTGATACATAAAAATACTCATCATCCGGTTTATCCTGCATAGTATAAAATTGATTAGAAATATCTTCCCCTCCAATATTCTTAGCAAATTTAGAATTTGTATTTTTCCTTAACCCTTGAGACATCTCATCAAAGACATTGTCATAATGCCTCAAATCAATACGCTGTGAAGCATCTAAATTAACATAAACCGTCATACCAATAAACGTAATAACAAACAGAAAGGGGAAGATTATCCTAAAAATCTTTCTCATCTTCTACTTCTCCTTATCAGACTTATAGTCTTTATCGTTAGCATAGTCCCTTAAGTTATTGTCCCCATTTTTAACACTTTCATTAAAATTATAAGAATCAGAGTAGTTTTCACGAAGATATCTAGCTTTCTCTTCATCGGTCCATTCAACGGTTTTGGGAGCGCTATTTCCATCACTAGGTATCATGGTTTCACCTGGGACAAGAGATTCATAAATGGTGTCTTCAACCATCTTCATACTTTCATTGTCCTTAAATTCCTCAGCACGATTAGTCTTACCAGAATCAATGTCGCTATAGTAGTCATTGCTGACCTCCATATAACTTTTCCCAGAGTCTTTCATTCTTTGAGCTGTATTCACCGCATCAAGATCTGCTCTGTAATCATCATTTCCTAGTGAGGGGGCTCTAAAAGCATCTTTAGTTGCATCTCCTCGCCACCCCGCATTTTGCTGAATAGTTTTATTAGGATTGTTAATGATAGAAGCCATAGTGATAGATTGATGGGCAAAGTCGGCATTGGTGTATTTTTGATTGTCTGTAAAGGAATTATATTTCTCTTTCCAAACTTTCTCGAACTCACTTTCTGATAGATTTGTACCATTAGCTTCATTATAAGCTTCTCTATAATCTTTTTTTGATTCTTCAGTTAAATTATCAAACTCATATTCTCTCTTATCAGGATTTCCATTTCCATCATCACCAGACATCTCATGCTGCAATCGGATATTATAATTCAGCTGTTTAGCTTCTTGTTTATTTAATCCTAATTGACTCAAAATTTCAATAATATCTGTTGTTCCAAAATCGCCCTTTAACGATCCCGCTGTAGCCTCCCAAGTTACACCACTATATCTAGTTCCTCCAAGAATCCTGAGAAACAGATAGTCAATCTCTTCCTGACTTTTATCAGGAAACTTCTCCTCCAGTCCTCTTCTGACTTGGATAATCTGGCGGGCTGTCGTGTCGTCAAAGCCATACTGTGCTTTGAGGTTCTCGACAAACTGCTTTTCCTCTGCCGACAGTGTCAGCTTGGCTGAGGCATTGTCCACAGAGGTGCTGACCAGCTGCATCCAGTCCCTGTTCTTAGGAATGATAAAGATACCAGTCTTGCTGTCCCAGGAGCTGTTGGCCTCCTTAAAGCCCTGCTCTAAGGCAGACGCCAACTCGTCCAGCCCGTCAAAAATCTGAGGAGACCGAGCATTAAAGGCTAGCAGCCTATCCAGCTTGTCCTGCAGTTGCGCTCGCCCCTCCCTAGCCGTCGCCAGACTATCCATCATCAAAGACAGCCGCTCGGCATGGCTCTTACCCACAGGATGAGCCCTCATCTCAGAGACAATCGCTTCACCCTCTGCAATAACCGCATCAAATTGGGCGATCTCCTCCTCTAGCTCCGACTGCTTGAGATCCTCTGAAGCCACCTCTGCCTCATAAGCATCAGGAAATGCCTGCATCTTTTCCTTGACCTGCTCTAGATATTGCCTCGCCAAACTTTTCAAAGGCATCACAACTGAAGAAACAAACTCACGGGCAGAATCATAAGCCTTGCCCTTGAGATCACTACCGCTGTCTATAAAAGCATTGGCAGCACGCTCCAGCTGATCCAAAGACTGCAAGCCCTGCTCTACCATACTAGCCACACTGGCAGCCTGTGCCCGGGACGCTCCTAAATACATATCAATACTCACCTATCTCCTCCTATAAGGCTTCTCTTTTCTCTTTGTCTAACTGGTCACGCTTGCGATCAAGACGGTATCCTTCCTCGTAATAGGCTTGTTTATCTGACTCTAGCCTATCATAAAGTCTAAATTTTTTCTGACTATAATCTTCCAAATTGAGCTGAAAAAAGCGGTAATGACTATCACTATTGTCTAACAAACCACCTAAATGCCGATGATAATCAAAACAGGCTTCCTCTTGAGCCTCTAATCTGATCTTCTGAGCAGAGAGGTTATAAGCAGCGTCATCGAGGGCTGCTTCCTCTTTTTTGATCTCTTGAAAACTGCGCTTCGCTTTATCTGAAGGACGACTATTCTGATTGGCGTCAGGCTGTCTCTGCTGCCTAGCTCGAACTGCCATTCGCCTATCCTGCTCATCAAAGGCTTTCAACATAGCCTGGTTCCAGCGATCCATCTCTTCCTTAGTTGGCAGTCTCATACCCGATGAATAATCAACCTGTTCAAACGATCTCATAAGCCCTCCATCATTGATGTCACAGCTCTTGCAGCTCCCTGATCGAAGGCTTCAAAATCTGACGCTACACTATGGATATTGCCACTCATCTGTGTGATCATTTGTGTCAGGTCATCAATAGAGGCAATAGCTTTTTCGACGACCTGATGGCCTTTTTCATTTCCAGCGACTGTCGTCTGTTCATCCAGACCGGGAGTTCCTAAACGCCCTGAGGAAAACTGAGCAAAAGCTGTTGCGTGTTCTTGAGCCAAGGACAGGACACTTTTTATCTCTGACATATTAATTCTCCTATTAACTTAACAATTTCTCTTACGTATAGCTTATCTAATGTTATAAACCTTTATGTTATCAGTAGTTACACCGTATAAGCTATTATTTTCATTTTATCATATACGGAATTTTTGTCCAGTCAATCTATCCTTTTATAGACTGTTAACTTTTCTTTTGAATCTATATCCTACTACGTAGTATCTTTTGGAGTGTAATAAATGGATTTAGATCAAAAAATTGCAAAGAAAATTTCTCAAATTCGCAGAGATTTAGGAATGACCCAAGAAGAGCTAGCTGAATATTCTGAGCTAGATGTTTCTTCTTATGCAAAAATCGAACGTGGTGAGCGTTCCAATATTAAAATAAATACTCTGGAAAAAATTTTAAATGGACTTAATCTTTTACCATCTGAATTTTTTAGTGAAATTGAGGAAGAGCACTCACACACTCATTTTTTCAGCAAACTTGAATTAGAATTTGAAGGCTTAAGTGACGAACAAAAACAAGTATATTTTGATATTTTCCAACAAATATTAAAGGCTCATCATAGATAAATGACTCCAACTAGATGGTTCATGTAATAGTTAACAAATAGCTAAACCCCTGCAACATTGCTCTCCATACTTTATAGCAATGATGCAGGGGTTTTGATGATAAAAAAGAAATCTAGATATTTTGCCCTACCAAAGGTCGGACAAAAGAAATATTAACTTTTCATACATATTCGTTTGTATAAAGAATATTATAAACTTAGAGCCTAATCATCTATCTGAATTTCGTATTAAAAATTATCCCTGAGGGAACCAGATTCTGATTTCTCGTTGGGCAGACTCTGGAGAGTCTGAGCCGTGGGCAATATTTTGAATTGCCTGATCGGGCTCAGCACCAAGAGCAAAATCACCACGAATCGTACCGGGAAGGGCTTTAGCAGGATCTGTAGCTCCAAGCATATCACGCCAAGCCTGAATAGCCCCAACACCAGTCAGGGTTCCTACGATGACAGGGCCGCTCATCATAAAATCCGAAATGGAAGCAAAGAAAGGCTTGTCGACCAAGGCTGAATAGTGCTGCTTTAAGATCTCAGGATCAATCAGACGATGCTCTAAGCGTGTGATACGAAAACCACGACGCTCAATGCGGTGCAAGACTTCACCAACCAGTCCACGCCTAAGGGCATCCGGCTTTAAGATAAAAAATGTTTCTTCCATGATAATCTCCTCTTTAAAAATCTTTCTTTCATTATAGCAATCTTTTCAGAAAATAGCAGTCCCTTTTCCTAACTGATTTCATCTTTTTTTAAGTAATTAAGGGACTTAGTCCCAACTAAAGAAAGGAAGCCAAATCTAAAGAGGTATAGATAAAAGCTCTGTCTATTTCCCAAATGAGCTTAATAACAGGTTATTCTAAGAAGAAAGCACGATTTTGATCAGATGATCTCTCTTTTTGATAGCGCTTGTAGCTTAATCTGGATAGGGCTAGTAAGGATAGCATGATCCCTTCATAACTCACAAAGAAGATGATGAAGGCATGCAGAAAAAAGGCTTCTGGTAGGACCCAGATAACGGGATCCGTATAGGGATTAAAGAGCCAGTTGCTAGCACCAGGAAAAAGTAACTGATGAAAGAGAGTAAAAAAGGCTTGGAATCCTATCAGGTAACCTAGAGCTCCAAGTACAAGAGGCAGAGCAATCAAGATCAGCCAAAGGCGTTTAAAAAGCCAGAGGGAACGAGAACGCCACTGCTGTCTTAGAAAATGGACAGCCGGCCAGAGCCCTAGTAGGAAGATGGCTTGGGCTAAATGAAAGAGGTGCTTGACATCTCTAAAATGGGCTAGAGCATCTTTAGAGGAAGGGAAATCTGGCATCCTAAGCTCGGTCATCCAAGGCAGGGTCAAATACTTCATGAGGTGATTGATATTGTAATAGAGCGTTTTATCGCTCATGTAGACCGTATCTGCAAGACCCAGCCAGTGATTCTCTAATGGGTAGATCGCCCAAGCTAGGTAAATCGTTTCCAAAATAGCAAGGCTAAGCAGCCAAAAAACTGTGATAATGGGTTCTACTTTTGCTTTCATCAAACTTTCCACTCATCTAAGCTCGATAAGACATGGCTGGGCTGTACAGGCAGATCAGCCACTTCTTCAGCCTTGGTAAAGCCTGTGGTTACTAAGATGGTTGCTAGATCATTTTTTATCCCTGCCATGATATCGGTCATATAGTTGTCACCGACCATAACAGCTTGATTTCGGGCAACACCTAAACGCTCTAAGGCCTTATTGATAATAACAGCTTCTGGCTTACCGATGATGACCGGTTTGACCCTTGTCGCTGCTTCAATCAGTGCTAATAGAGAGCCCGCTCCTGGTAGCTGACCACGCTCTGTAGGGATATTTAGATCAGGATTAGTCCCAATAAAAAGGGCTCCACGCTGAATAGCTAGGGTAGCGATGGTTAATTTTTCATAAGTGATTTCACGGTCTAAACCAACAACAACATAGGCAGGATTTTCCGTGTCTTCCCTATAACCCGCTTGAGTGATGGCTGACTTCAGACCGACTTCCCCGATGACATAGGCCGTCTTACCACGCGCCATATCATTCATATAATCCACTGTCGCTAGGGTAGCTGTATAAATCGTCTCTAGCGGTGTTTCTACATGAAACTGCTGCGCCAGCATATCCTGTACCATCTCAGGTGTTCGCATGGTATTATTGGTCACCAGCATGTAGGGAATTTGCTCTTTTTGCAGCCTAGCAATAAAGCGCTCTCCAGCAGGGATACGCTCCTTGCCACGGTAAATAGTCCCATCTAAATCAATCAAATAGCCTTGGTAGGTCATTGTCTCACCTTTCTTTTTAGTCTTTCTCTCGCCATTCAATCACAGCTTGAGCATGCAGACCGTCACTGGTACGGATTTCGTGTTTGGTCTTTAGGTCTGTCTGCTCGACTGCTGATAAAATATCGCTGCCGTAATGGATTTCTTTGACATACTTAAGATGGACAGCTTTAGGGACATGGTGTTTAAGAAAGTCCACATCCAGCGCTTCGTACATCCACTCTAAGTACTTGCTGTTGTTGACATGGCCATTCATGTCTAAGTCTAGGTAGCGCACATGAAAAAGGGTCTCATCTGCTTGATCTAGCTTACTGTACTTGGGACCACGGATGATCTTTTTAATCTTCTGTGAACCATAGGGTGCAACGATCTCATCTTTGACCGATACGACCTTGCGAGTATCGTAATCCATTAGAACAAAGGTCGATGCAATCTCGATGATCTTCTGGCCATCTTCTCCATAGATATAAAAATTTCGGTAGCAAAAGAGTTTGTTATAGGCGATGGCTTCTGTCTCTACTGTGATAGTCTCCGCATAGCGAGGCAGACGCTCAATATCTAGCTGGTAATCTGTAATAACCCAAACCAGGTTGAATTGTTCCAGTAGCCAATCATCTGTATTACCCAAGCTTTCGGACTGCAAGCCAGAAACCTGTAAGGCATAGGACAGCAGGTGGGGCAATTTAACCTGATGGTTGACATCACTTTCAAAAAATGGAATTTGATAATCTACTTTAAATTTTTTTCCCATAATGCTCACTCATTCATCATCTAGTATAAAGGCTTCTGCGACAGTATCTCCTAAAAAGAGGCCTCTCTTGGTCATGCGTAAGCGATCTCCAGTCACTTGCAAAAGGCCATCTCTAATCAAGTCTTCTACAATCTGTCCGTAGCGCTTCTGGAAATTTTCCTGAAATTTCTCTTCAAATCTTGAGATGGATAGACCAGATTTTTTGCGCAGGCCCAGAAAAAACTCCTCCTCCATCATTTCGGCTTTGCTTAGAATCTCCTCGTGCAAACGAGAATGTCCTTCTTCTGCGATAGCCTTGAGGTAATGCTGGATAGGCCCGCGGTTGCGATAGCGAACGCCGTTTAAATACCCCGATGCTCCTGCACCGACACCGTAATACTCCACGTTATCCCAGTAGACAAGATTGTGGCGACTCTCATAGCCAGGCTTGGAGAAGTTAGAAATCTCATAATGCTCAAATCCATTTTTCTCCAACTCATCGATAATGTAGTGGAACATATCTGCCTCCAAATCCTCCGTCGGAAGATTGAGACGGCCACGACGCATCTTGTTCATAAAGACTGTGTGGTTTTCCAAAATGAGACTATAGAGGCTCATATGGGGAATCTCTAAAGATAGGGCTTTTTCTACATTCGTTTTGACCTGCTCCATGGTCTGACCGGGCAGGGCATAGATCAGATCGATTGAGATATTGTCGAAGCCTGCAGCCTTGAGATCACGTATAGTCGTGTAGATCTGCGCTTCATTATGACTGCGGCCGATACGCTTGAGCTCTTTATCATCAAAGGTCTGTACACCGAGGGAAACTCGATTGACCGCTGACTTTTCAAGAACAGCAATCTTATCAGGTGTCAAATCACCCGGGTTGGCTTCGATGGTAAACTCCTCGAGCTGCTCTAAATCGAGCTCATTTTCCAAATGAGTCAGGAGATAATCCAGCTGGTCAGCTGCGATGGCAGTCGGAGTACCACCGCCGATATATAAGGTCCGAAGGTTATGGATGTCATAGCTCTTATACTCTTCGATCAAGCTAGCCAGGTAATCGTCGACAGGTTGATTCTTGATGAAGACCTTGGAAAAATCGCAATAATAGCAAATTTGTGTGCAAAAAGGAATGTGCACATAGGCAGATGTTGGTTTGTTTGACATAGGATTATTATAGCACTTTCACAGATGGAGTTTAAGGGAAAAGGGAAGCAAAGTTCCCCTACTTGATAACAAAATTAAGATTTGTTAATAGGAAGCGTAAAATAGCCTATAAAGGAGACTCTCCTGATCATTCTATTTTTCTAATTGTTTTCTTATCAGATAAAAAGAGCCTGGACAAAAGTCCAGACTTGTGAATATTATTCTAAATTTACCAGATTAACGCAGTGGTTGGGAGTAAAACTCGCTGGCTTTCCGGCTTAGTCTTGCCCCTGCACAGTTATTAGGTGCTTTAGCACCAATGAACCACTGGATCTTTGGCAGTCTGCGGATAGATTGCCAAAGCATTCCACTTAAAAATAGAAAAGCGAGGTAAATCAAAACCGTGATTTTCTCACGGTTTACTGATTGAGTCCCACTAATATTATTGCCAAGGAGTCTCCGAAAATTCTGGAGCTTGTGAGGCTGGTTCAGGTGAGGCTTGTGAAACATTTGTTGCCTGAGCTGGATTAGAGTAAACTGGCTGCTGGGGCTGTCCTGGATTAGCAAATCCTTGCTGCGGTGCTTGCCCTGGAGCAACACCAGGTTGACCTGGCATAGGCGCTCCTGGATAAGGATAGCCTGGGTACTGACCATAGGTTGGATACTTTGATGGCATACAGTATAAGACCAAAAGGACTATAGATCCAATGTAATTCACATATGGAATAACTTCCAAGAATATGAATGCCCAGTGATAACCAGCATCACGAAGGCGACGAACTTGGATAGCAATATTTGGAATAAAAGTGGCAAATATGTAAATGAGGTATAAAAGACCAGTAATCAACATCCAAGATAATGCAGTGGTACTAGGTGAACCTAGTCCAGACTCTGATCCCAGTCCAGAAAACAATAAACCAGGTATAAATATTAACACAACGAATAGAATGTGGATAATAACATTAGCAAGTACAACCCACCAGTAATCCGAGCGGCTTGAACGTCCTGTGAAGTCAGCATAGTTTCTCCAAAATTTTTTATAAGCTTCGATCATTTTAAAATTCCTTTGTCAAATTATTATTAATATAAGAGCGATCAGCCAAGGTAAGGGCTAAGCACTATTATGCTTGCGGTGGCTGAGATGGGGGAACAGGGGCGCCTTGTCCTTGTGCACCAGGCATTTGAGTCGGAGCTGGCTGTTGCCCTTGCTGAGGTGGGTAGGACTGAGGCATTCCCTGATTAAACGGTGGATATGGTGGCTGAGTCCTTCCTTGATCAGGATAGACTTGCTGTTGAGGTTGCCCTGGATTGGTAAAGCCTGCTTGTCCTTGTGCTTCTGGCGGTACTGGCGCACCTGCTTGATTAGGATAAGGCATTTGTGGGGCTGGACCGGCTGGATAGCCTCCCGGATAAGGGCCTGGCCCATACATTCCTTGAGCATAAGGTGGGATAACAGGTTGAGGCGGATTAATCAAATTACCGTCTTCATCCTTTGAAGGTTGGCAGCAAAGAATGATCATGATGAGATTCGTCAGAAAGGCAAAGAACCACAGCGAGAAACGAAAGATCCCTGTCTGGATACCGATTTCCGTCCCATCAAAAGGTGCCAGCTTGCTAGTGGAGACGGCTAGGACAATCCCAAAAATATTGTAAATAATGAGCAGCAAAGTCGGCATAGCGGTGATCACAATCAATCCCCACTCCAGATGGGCATCGCGCAAACGTCTAGCGGTTAAGGCAAAATAAGGCCAGAAGTTCACCAGAACCCAGATCAATAAGACAATACGGCTAAAGATGGTGATAGAAAAGTCACTGCCCCCAGCATCACCTGACATGGCTGACATCACCTTGACCAACTGGATCAAAAAGAGCCAGGATACCCAAACCAAGGCGTTAAACATGATGACATACCAGTACTGCTTTCGATCTGATTTTCCTTTAAAATTAGAAAAGTTTTGCCAATAATCTTTATAGGCACTAAACATAATAAATCTCCTCAATAATTAAGATTTCTTTTAGGATAACATAATTTTCAGGTCTTTTCAATTTACATTTAAATAAGCTCTGCTATCACAACTGTTTCCTAGCTTGATCCTACATAAAGTAAAAGAGTAAGCGATTTTATTCCTCTTCCTTAGCTTTTAGCCCAATTCTCTTTGATAATCTATAGCTTGCGCTAGATTGGCAGCCTTATCTTGAGCAGTTAAATCTAGGGTTGTCGCTGCTGGATTACCCAGGACATTCTTGAGCTTATCATGTAGTCCTGCGTAATCTTTCAGGTCAAAGAAATGCTCTGGTGCACAGTAGCGAGGATTGTGCATGCGTTCTTTAAACCCTAAGATTAGCTGACGACTCTCAAAAGCTGTGCGGATAGCATTGAGGATTTCATTGCCTTGATTGATATCCAAGTAAATATCACAACGGCCATAGAGCTGTAGAACCGTCTGGTTGGTTACATTTGGATAGAGGTGGACATTTTCGTAACGTCCAAGACTGGTCAATTTGCTGGACATCTCTGTAATAGCTGCGATATGTAGGGTCATCTCAGGAAAATCTTCAATGATATTTTCCACATAAGATAGCTGATCCGAATTGGTCAAAATCAAGGCTTCCTTATGGGATTGATTTTCCTTGCGGAATGGATATAAGAGTCCTACATAGCTAAAGAGATCACGATATTGTGGCTCTATCAAGCTGACGATACGCTTATAGGTTTGACGATTTTGCACGATAATTTTAGTTGGGCGAAGGCCTTCTTCCTCAAGGAGCAAGCGCATATTATCAGGGATCTGATCACCGATTGGTTCCTGCCAAAAGAGTACATCGCTTCCTGGTAAACTGAGCTGACGCTTGACCTGAAAAGCTAGCCCCAAAGAGTTGAACAAGATACGATCCAAATCGTAGCCTGAAGCCTGAATATAGTAAGCCACAAAATCAGCCCTAGATTTGAAAATGTAAATCCGTCCGTCATGGTCTAAGACCAGATCACCCGTCACATAATTCTCAACCAAGACTTCCCTACCTTCTTTGTTATAGTAGGATTTTTGCACAGGATGTTCCTGGGCATCAAATATCGTTTGTGCAAAGCGATAGCCATATTTATTATAGTGATCTGTACTGCGTACCTTGCCTTGATTATCTAGCCAATCAACAGTCTGGACAAAGCGGTTATGCTTATTTTTGGCGTAGTGAATGGTTGCTCGCTTTTTATCAAGGTCAAAGATCTCAGCGTTACTGTTGCTTCCTTTGATTTCCCAAAATTTGGGAATGGGCACTTCATTGAAGTGAAGCGGCTTGCCCTGCACTTGGATAAATCCTGTGAAAAAGAGGAAGGGAGAGGTAACATCATCTGGTAAAAAACCGTCATCATTGATAGAAATCGTAACATTTTGATAGCCTGATAAGATGAGCGAATAGTGCAAATCCCAGCTATCTTGCGTGTAATTGTCAAATAAATTAATCATTGCGCAACTCCTTAATCAACTGCCGCCATCTGTCCTCAACATTTTCCGCTAAATAATTCTCTGCAATGCTATAGGAGCTTCGATGCATGCTCTCTAAGTCATCACTGGAGAAAATTTGGACAATCTTCTGACTCAAATGCTTGACGATATCCTGGTCAGTATCAAAATCATTGAGGGAGACAAGGTAGCCGTTTTCTCCATCATGGATAAAGTTTTGATTGCCGTAGCGGACATCAAATCCTATCAGGGGCAGACCAGATCCTACTGCTTCCATAAGTGTCAGGCCAAAGCCCTCACTTTTAGAGGCTGAGAGATAGACTTGGTGGTGCATGTAAGTATCTGTCAGATCCTGGTGGCCCAGCAGTTGGATATAGCCAGAAGCACCCTGCTCATCGATCAATGCTCTGATTTTTTCTTCTTCGCTACCAGACCCATAGATGTCAAAGTTGAGCTGTGGAATTTCTTTGCGGGCTTCTACAACAGCCTGTACCAACCAATCGACGTGCTTTTCAGTTGCCAGGCGGGAAGCTGTCATGACAGAGAAGGGAATCCGATTGCTCATGGGCCTTTTCAAGGTGTCTAGGCTCCCCACCGGGATAGTCACAATGCGGGGCTGAATATGCTTGTAGGTCATAAACTGTTCAGCTAAGATATTTCTCTGTGTATCTGTCGCAACGATAAAGGCATCTACGCTATCAGCATTGGTAAATTGGAAATCATAGTAGTTATTCCAGAGGATATTTTGAGCTGTGGTGCTGTTGGCGCTGAAGTGCTCAGCATGGACAACCACGGCTAACTTGGCTGGCTTGACATGGCGAAAGACTGCTGGCCCCACACCGGTCGAGCGGTCCAGAATAACGACATCTTCTTCTTTGAGCGCCAGCAATTCCATATAATAGCCGATCAGCTCTTCTCTAGAAAAGAGAATCTTGTGCGGAAAGCGATAAAAGGGCTGGTCGCCATCAGTGATCTCGTCATAGGCAACACTGCCATCACTATTATAAAAGGTTCTCTTGTAGAGCTTAGCCGCATTATCCTTAGGCGCATAGAACTCTGTAAAGGTCAGTGTTTTGCCATTATTGTAGAAGTCTTTGCGAACTAGATTACCATTTGAGACAAACTCAATACGGTGGATATGCCCTCTGTCATAACGGCAGTAATAGGCAGTCGCAAAGTCACGGTCGCTAAAATAAAAACGAATCAAGCGCTCTTCGTAATCGATATTGGTGATGTCTCGAGTAAACTGAGCTTTTAAGTCATCTACCGTAAAGGTTGTCGGTGAGGGCTTTTGGTCTGTGAAAGCCATGTAGAGCCAAATAATCTGATCATCATCAAAGCCAATATTTCTGGCCATATCAATGATATTATCCTGACTGAAGAAGTCCACAAAGATAAACTTGGAGTGAATCCCAAGATTTCTGAATACACGGGAACGATAAGCCTGAGCATACTCTACCCCACTGGAGGCCCAACCCAGTCCCAAATTGATATTATAAACTGTCATGGTTCTTTCTTTCTAGTGTGTTGTTTTTCTAATCATTGAGCCCAATCTGTCTAGAGATGACCCAATTTTCCACTTCTCATCATACCATAAAAACGACCTTAAGGGCTAGGACCAACTAGCAAATTAAAGGAGTTGTCAGAGAGAAGCTATTTGCCCGTTATTTTTCTTACCTAGCTCGCTTTAGTTTTAGAGCTTTCAAGAGAAAAATTAGGATATTTGCGATTGGCTAGCTCGCTCTCCTAGACTAGTCGTCTCTAGCAATTTATGATAAACTGTAAGCAAGAAAGGCTGAGGATTACCTTATGATTGATAGTCAAGACATCTTAGCAAAAATGAATCCCAATCAAAAAATCAATTATGATCGTGTTATGCAAAAAATGGTTACCAACTGGCAGGATCAAGGATTGAGGCCAAAGATACTCATGCACGTCTGCTGCGCTCCTTGCAGCACCTATACCTTGGAGTATCTGAGCCAATGGGCAGACATCACGGTTTATTTTGCCAATTCCAATATTCATCCCAAGGCAGAATACCAAAGGCGCCAATATGTGGTTGAGAAATTTATTCATGATTTCAACGAAAACACTGGGCAGGCTGTCCAATTTCTGGGGGCTCCCTATGTTCCTAATGAGTTTTTCCGGACTGTTCACGGGTTAGAAAATGAGCCCGAAGGCGGAGATCGCTGCCGCGTCTGCTACGACTACCGTTTGGATAAAACGGCTGAAAAGGCTGTGGAGCTGGGGTTTGATTATTTTGGCAGTGCCCTAACCATCAGCCCTCACAAGAACTCCCAAACCATCAACGCTGTTGGACTTGATGTGCAAAAGATTTATGATACCCAGTATCTTCCAAGCGATTTCAAGAAAAACCAGGGCTACCAACGCTCTGTAGAGATGTGCAAGGAATACGATATCTACCGACAATGCTACTGTGGCTGTGTCTTTGCTGCCAAGGCTCAAGGGATCGATCTAGTGCAGATCAAAAAAGAGGCCCAAGCCTTTATGGAAGGTAAGTCGATCGATAAGGATTACGCACAGATCCACTTCACTTTTAATGGAGAGGAAGTCTAGGGGTTGAGATAAGTTCTCACCTCTTTTATAAAACTATTTGAAATTTATCTTTGTGATTGTCTTTTGGTGAGTAAGCCGCATAGCTTACCTGAATTTTCTGAAAATAGCTTGACAAATGAGACAAATAAACATAGAATAAGGGTAATGTAAACGAAGGGGGACAGAGAAGACATGATCCATACGTCTTTTGGGAATCATAGAGTGCATAACTTTTATTACTTTAGTTTCTTTAGATAGACGTTTGTAGCTCTTGAGATGCAAACGTCCTGACACATGTTTGTATCTATGAAGCTAGAGGTTTTTTCTGTCGAACAGCTGAGTAGATAACACTTATCTAACTTCGCTGTTGGAGGCTGATACCTAAGGGGAAAGCTGATAAAAAGAGCCAGTTAGATGAGCTTGTCTAACTGGTTTTTTGTTTACTTGATTTAGGAGAGGGATCAACTAAGTCCATCAACATCTTAAAAGGAGTCTCACATGAAGAAATTCAGTGCTATCATGTTTATCCTCGCACTTGGTTTGCTAACACTGGCTGCCTGTGGCAAGCAGGATAAATCTAAGGAAGCGGTCCATATCGGGATCCTGCAGTATGTCGAGCACCCATCTTTGAGTGCTACCCGTAAGGGATTTGTCAAAGAGCTCAAAGATCAAGGCTATCGTGAAGGTAGGGACTATGTCATTGATTTTGAAAATGCTCAGGGCGATCAATCCAATCTACAGACTTTATCGCAATCGCTGATTGATGATAATGATATTGTCCTTGGGATTGCGACACCAGCTGCCCAATCACTAGCCAATACCTCTAAGGACACACCGATCCTCTTTACAGCGGTGACTGATCCTGTCTCAGCCAAGCTAGTCAAGTCCATGGACAAGGTGGGGGGCATCGCTACAGGGACTAGCGATCTATCGCCGATCGATGAACAAGTCAAGCTCCTCAAAAAGGTCATGCCCGACGTCAAAAAAGTCGGTATCATGTATACAACCAATGAGCGTAACTCAGAAGTTCAAGTCGATCAGGCTAAGAAAGTCTTCAAAAGAGAAGGTATCCAGACGGTCGTCAAGGGTATCTCCTCAACAAATGATGTCCAAGATACGACTAAGAGCCTGATGAGTCAGACTGAGGCGGTCTTTATTCCAACCGATAATACTATCGTCAGCTCCATTTCCCTAGTAACGGATCTTTCAAAAGAAACGGGCGTTCCAGTGGTTGGAGGATCTGCTGATATTGTTGATAAAGGTGTGCTCTTCACCTATGGGGCTAACTACCAAGCACTCGGTCAGCAAACAGCTAAGCAGGCTATCCGCATCTTACAAGGGGAAAAGGTCTCTGGCGTTGCAGCTGAGTATCCAGAAACCCTAGATGTTGTTGTCAACAAGGATATGGCAAAAACATTGGATATTGATCTATCCGCTATTGAAAACCAGGCTAGCAAGCAAGGGAAGTCAGCATCTGATAAAATCATCGCCCAGCATAAAAAAGCTGGTAAGACAGCCTTAAAGGCACCAGCATCTAAGCAAAAATCAGGAAGCAATGGCCTGAGCAATGTTATCCTTTCTGCTATGGCTCAAGGACTCCTCTGGGCTATCATGGCTATTGGGGTCTTCATTACCTTCCGCATCCTTGATATTGCTGACTTGACAGCAGAAGGGTCTTTCCCTCTTGGTGCTGCTGCTACGGCTATTCTCATCGTTAAAGGTGCTGATCCTTTCCTTGCAACACTAGGTGGTTTCATAGCAGGGATGGTTGCTGGAGCTGTATCTGGTTTCCTCCATACGAAGATGAAGATTCCTGCCTTGCTAGCTGGAATTATCACCCTGACGGGGCTTTACTCGATCAATCTCCTGGTGTTGGGTGGTACTGCCAACCTCTCTCTTTCTGGTAAAACGACCTTAGTCACTATGGTGACTGGTCTTGGTCTGTCTAAGGTGGTTGGTGTCATCTTACTGGGCTTGATCTTTGTCGCTTTAGTTATCGGACTCTTAGTCGTCATGATGAATACGCAGATCGGACTGGCCCTGCGTGCTACGGGTGACAACCTAGCTATGGGGGAAGCTAATGGTATCAAGGTCGATCGTATGAAGATCTTGGGTTATATGATTTCTAACGGACTCATTGCCCTTTCAGGATCTCTACTTGCTCAAAACAATGGCTATGCTGATATGAATATGGGGACTGGTACTATCGTCAATGGTCTGGCTGCCATTATTCTGGCTGAGGTGATCGTCAAATACTTGCCACTTGGTAAGCGTTTGGGCTCTATTATCGCTGGTTCTATTATCTATCGCTTGGTCTTGGTTATCATTTTAGCTATGAATGTCGATGCCCAGCTATTGAAGCTAGCTTCTGCTATCTTCCTAGCCGTGATTCTGTATGTCCCAGAAATCCGCTCAAAATTAGCTATCAAACCTAATAAAACATTGACAGGAGGTAAACACTAATGGCTCTACTTAGTCTACAAGGCATTCATAAGACCTTTGAAAAAGGTACCGTCAATGAAAATCATGTCCTCAAGGGGCTGGACTTGGCTATCGATCAGGGAGACTTTATCTCTGTCATCGGGGGTAATGGAGCAGGTAAATCAACGCTCATGAACTCTATCGCTGGTGTCCTCAGTGTCGATGAAGGAGACATTCTCCTCGAGGGACAATCCATCAAGAAGCAGTCTGTCGATGAACGGGCTAAGCATATCAGCCGCGTCTTTCAGGATCCTCGTATGGGAACAGCGACCAACCTTAGCATCGAGGAAAATATGGCTGTTGCCTACCGCCGTGGTAAAAAGCGTAGCTTCTTCAAACCCTCTATCACTGAGAGTGAACGGCAGATTTTTACAGAGGCTCTCAAGGATCTGGGATTAGGATTAGAGGAGCGAATGAAGACCGATGCTAACTTTCTCTCAGGGGGGCAACGTCAAGCACTCACCCTTGCCATGGCGACTTTGGTGAGACCTAAGGTTCTGCTGCTGGATGAGCACACGGCGGCTCTGGATCCTAAAACCAGTGATATGGTCATGACCCTGACCCGTAAAATCGTCGAAGAGCATCAACTCACCACCCTCATGATCACCCACAATATGGAGCATGCCATCCAGTACGGCAATCGTCTCGTCATGCTCTATCAAGGGAAGATCGTTGTCGATATTAAAGGGGAAGACAAGAAAAATCTCACTGTCCAAGAACTTCTCGATCTCTTCCATAAAAATAGTGGACAAGTACTCAATGATGATGCACTCATTTTAGGCTAGTTTATAAAAATAAGTCCGAAGACTAATCATCTTCGGACTTATTTATTTTCCTTATGGGACTTGCACTACTCTAACGTCCGTCTGTCCTAGTAAAATCAGGTACTTATCAATTTTTGTGATGGCATAGGATTGCTGGAGCGCTTTCGCGTAAAGCGCCATTTGATCTTGATAGCGATTGAGGAGATCTTGGGGGTCTTGGTAGCGATCAGTCTTGTAGTCAAAAAGGACAATACGATCTTGGTAAAGAATGAAACCATCAACAATCCCCCGGATGACCGTCTGCTCACCGGACTCTGGATCCGTATACAGCATAGCAAAGGGTGCCTCTCTGACAAGCTGGTCAGCCTGACTGATCATCTCTCGTCCCAGCGCCTGATCGGCAAAGAAGCTCAGGATCTTTGGCAGATCGATCTTGGCTTTCACACTTGGATCAGCATCGACCTGATCCAGAGCTTGCTCTAGATCTGAGAGATCAAGGTCTTCTCTCAAGGGCAGGCGTTGCATGAGCTCATGGGTGGCTGATCCTATGGCGGAGGCTGAAACCTTATCTGCCTTCTCAAAGCTAGGCAGGGCAAAATCTGTCTGGGTCACTCGCTTCTCCATAATATCCAAGCCATCGTCCTCTAAAATGGGCTGGTGAAATTTTTTGATCTGGCTGGGTGTCCGAACGGTTGGCAATGTAATGGCTGCTTGATAGCTCTGGTTGAGAGTCTCAACTGCTTCTAGGGCTGCGAGGGCTTGACTGATACGATCGGACTGGCGATTGTCCTCAAGGACATCAGCCTGAATAGCAAGTGTCTCGCTCACTTCTCCTAGATCTGTCAGCTCGGTTGCACTGATAAAGGTGACATCAAAGGCTAGGTCATCTTCTGGGAAGTTTTGAGACAGGGCTAAAATCCAATCTTGGAAGCTAGTCCAGCTTTCCCGTCCTGCTGTCGCCAATCGCTCTTGACTACGATTGCCTTTATATTTGTCTGTTAGGCTTACTTGACTGCCTTTGCCGATCAGATACAGCTTGGTCTCAGCCCTGGTCATGGCTACGTAGAGGAGGCGCATCTCCTCAGAAAGGGCCGCTCGGTGGAGGCGACGCTTATTGATGAGATAGGGGAGGGTATCCATACTGAGTCTGACGTGAGGGAGGTCAGCCTGAGGAAAGCGATCAGCCACATCGGCTGTGTATTTGATACCGATACCGGACTGGCGGTCTAGGATTAGACGAGCAGATTCATCAGCCTTGTTAAAAGTCTTGTCCAGATTAAGAATAAAGACATAGGGGAACTCTAGTCCCTTACTCTGGTGGATGGTCATGAGCTGGACGGCATCCTTAGGTAGGGTGACATCAACATCAGCTAGATCATTATCGGTAGCGATCATACGGTCGATCATACGGATAAAACGTGGTAAGCCCTTAAAGCCTGTCTGTTCAAACTGATGCGCCCGAAGGGTAAGAGCGTAGAGATTGGCCTGACGCTGCTGACCATTGATCAGGCTGCCAGCATAGTCATAGTAAAAGCGATCACGATAGATCTGCCAGATCAGATCATGGAGACTGCTGGTCTTTGCCATGGTGCGCCAGTTGTTCAGAAAGGTCTGGAAACTGGTCAGACTCTGGTGGAGCTCAGTTGTTATCAGCTCTGGGTGTTGACCAGAGCCCTCTAGGGCTAAGAGCAGCTTATCATAAAAATTTCCATGCTGCTGCTGGAGGGAAATCCTGGTCAGAGCATCTTCGCCAAAATGAAACATGGGAGATTTCATCAGTGCAATCAAGGATTCATCACGAAGGGGATTATTGATGGCTCGTAAGGTATCCATCATAATCATAATCTCTAAAGACTTGAGATAGTGCCCTTGGGTGTCCTCTGTTGCAATAGGAATCCCGTACTTGGCAAAAGCATCCAAGATAATGTCATTTCGGGTCCGTGTCTCGACAAGCAAGGTCATCTCATCAAAGGGCACTCCTTCTTCTTTGTGCAGTCTCAGTATTTCCTTGACGACAATTAGTACCTCGCCTGCACTAAGATCGGCTTGATCCCCCTCTTCTAAGTCTGCTTGGCTGTCCTCATCATAGAGCCAGACCTGCATGCGATTGTCAGGCTGGGGCTGACGTTTTTGGGCGTTACCAGCCAGCAATAGATGTATTTCATCATAGTCGATCTCCCCCATCTCTCGATCCATGAGGCGGGTAAAGACCGCATTAGTAGCCTCTAAAACTTCGATATGACTGCGAAAATTCTCCTTGAGCAAAATCAGAAGGCCCTGAGATTTTTCAGGATCAAAGGTCGCTACCTGATCGAAGGCTTCAAGCTTGCCTCTAAAGATCATAGGATCAGCCTGGCGGAAGCGATAGATCGACTGCTTGATATCACCTACCATAAAGCGATTGTGACCATTGGATAGAAGATCCAGCAGACGCTCTTGCATCTGGTTGTTATCCTGGTATTCATCGACCATGACCTCATGGTATCTAGACACATAGAGCTGACGGATCTGTGCATCTCCCTCCAAGATTTCAATAGCTAGATGGGCAATGTCTGTAAACTCAAAAGCACTCTCTTGCTTCTTACGCTCCAAGTATTGCTCAGAGAAGTCCAGTAGGAATTGCTGGAGAACCTCTAAGATCGGTAGAGCTTGAGCTTGGTAGGTCTTCAAGAGGGCAACCGTTCTTAGATCTGAGGCTAGGCTCAAGAGAGGCTCTAGATGTTTTTTTCGCTCACTATTATAGGCTGAGGCAAACTCTTTTAGCAGGGGATCCTTGTTAGCACCGATGCGCATGGTCACGTGAGAACTGAGTTCTGATATAGGGTTTAGCTGCTTGCTCAGCTGAGAAAGATCTGCGGTGAGATCAATGCCCTCTAGCAGGTCGACCAGATTATCAACCTTGTCCAGATATTTATAGGTCTTTTGGAACTCCTGTCTAACCGTCGTGAGATGCTCACGGAAAAACTGGATCGCATCCTCCACGAGACGATTCAGGTCTTGCTCTTTAAAATGCGGGACTAAAAAGTCTTGGACCTGCTGGTCGAAATCATGATGATAGCTGGACAGCATGGTTTCTTGGAGCCATTTTTGCGGATGAGCCGTCGATTGGCTAAAGCTGTACAAGGCATAGACTACCTCACGAAAGCCTGAGGAATCTTTGCGGTTGCCAGTAAAGTTGCGTACTGTTTGCTGGAATAATTGAGCATCGGCTCCTTGCATATAGCTGGCAAAGAGATCTTGATAGACCTCTTCTTTGAGGCTTGCCTGCTCACTTGGATCGGTCATGATACGAAATTTAGGCGAGATGCCGAGGACATAGCCATAGGTCGCAACCAGACGCTGGGTGAAGGCATCCATGGTTCCGATATCAGCATTAGGCAGATCATTGAGCTGTTGGGACAGGTGCTGTTTGAGAGCCTGACTCTTGGTTTCAGTCAGCTCTGCTGTCAGCTTTTCTTCTAGGCGGTCTCTTAGTTCACCAGCTGCTTTGACGGTAAAGGTCGAGATGAAAAGCTGATTGATCCCTACACCACGCTTGATCATGTCGATAATGCGCTCGACCATGACAAAGGTCTTTCCTGAACCAGCCGATGCCGATACCAGGATATTGGTGCCATTGCGATAGATGGCATCGATCTGCTCAGGGGTTCTAGGCAGGCGCCCTTGGTCCTTGGCTAGCTTCTCCTCACTGGTCTTTAGGTGGGCGATCTCTTGGTCGCTCAAAAAGTCAGTCATCAGGGACTCAGTCATGACGGTTGTCTCCTTTCTCGTGAGATAGTTTAGCCATCGTCTCATCACGCTTACCTGTCCATAGATGGCGGGCATAGGACAGGTGGCGATCAGCCTCAAAGCCGGTAATGTTGTTGAGCTGCTCACCTTGGACGCTGCGACCATCTGTGGTATAAGGATTGATGGCAAAGCGACCGGAGAGGATGGTTTTGGCAGCCTCTCGGTAGAGCTGTTTGGTATGATTGAGCAGGGCAATCATCTCATCTGGGGTGAATTTTTTATCCTTTTGCTTGGTATTGTAATATTTCCCTAAATGATCGGTGGCTGCGGCTTCAAAAATCCCCTGATACTTAAATGATCGATCCCAGATCTCTAGCGTCTCATCAATCTGGTTGATAGCCGACCACTTGAGCTCTGGATCTTGCATATGAAGGTACATAGCACCGAAGACCTCCTGTTGGAAATCAGCTGGCATTTGGTCCTTTAAAGCTAGAATATAGGTCAAAAGCTGAGGCGTTAAGCCATTGTAAAAATCGACTAAGTTAAAGGTCTTATCTCCAGATTTGTAGTCCACGATTCCAATGCCATCTGCAAAACGCAGCTGGTCTACACGGTCAATCTGTCCCTTGATCAAAATATGATGCTTATCATCTATGGGTAACTGATAGTGGAAATTAAGCTCCAGCGCCTTGAGATAGTCTGGTGTCTCTTGCCAATCGTGATCTCCTAGATAATGCTTGGCTGTCTTTTTATCTAAGACTTGGACAGCTTCGTTTTTAGCCAAAATCTGACTCATACTGCGGGCAATATCCAGCAGAATCGCTTGACTAAAGCGCCCTTCCTGGTCACTAGCATAGAGCTGCTGGTAGACCTCTTCTTGATTGACCTGTTGAATGGCCTCTTCTAAGCCTTGATCAAAATGCTCGGAGTCGCTGGCCTTGGCCATAGCCTTCTCAAAAATCTTGTGGAGGTAAACGCCATGATGTCGGAAGTCTGGATGAATAGACTCCTCCTCCTCGAGTCGTAAGACGTGTCGGAGAAAATAAGCGTACTGGTTATTATAAAAAGTTGTCAAGCTAGAAGCCGAGAGGGATAGGGGCTGGTCCTCTGGGTAGAGAACCTCGAGGGCTTGCGGAGAAATCGGCTCAACCTTCAAGCTATTTGTGATACTAGGGATAATCATATCTTTTTCAGCTAGGCGCTTGCGCAGACGACGGACCATGACGGACCAGAAGGTCTGGCTAGCTTTGTCGATATCCTCACCCTGATAGAGCTGATTAGCTTCGATGACTTGAGATAAGAGGGCCTTGTAGGAGCCGAGATCCTCTGGAGTATCTGTGAATCTGATACTCTTTTTGACTTGAGGCTCGATTCCTAGGTTGATCAGATCCTGCAAATAAGGAGAGAATTGGTCTTTTGCTTCCTTAAAGATCTGCGGAGCTGATAATACCAGATGCTCAGTCGCTGCATTTAGCAGGGAGATCATGACAGAATGGTTTTTCTTGACATTGTCTTGACTGGGCTGCTCTAGTCTCCCCGAGCTGGTCTTTAATTTCTCATTGAGCTCCAGACGCTCCTCATCTGTAATCAGACTTTGAGCACGGGATAGCCTAGGGAAATTCCCTGCTGTTAGACCAATAGCATAGACATAGGGAGCTGTATGAGGTTCAATCAGCTCATAGTCCTTGATCGTGACGACATCTACAGTGGCGGGAACTGTGCGATAGTGGCTGGCCTGCATACCTGATTGAAGAATGGCTAGGAAGTCATCTAGTTTTAGGCTGGTCTTTGCAAAAATATCATGGAATTCCTCCAATAGGTCGCTGAAGGTCTTCCAAACCTGGTTCTCTTTTTCAAGCTCAGCCTCTGATTTTCCTTGAGCGAGTTTAGCCATGTTGGCTGGCAGATGAATCTCTTCTAAAAAGGGGATAAACTTATGGCTGAGCAGATTTTTTCCTTGCTGCTGGCGAGTTTTAAAGAGTTGGCTGAGCGGTGTGATGATAGCTTGACGCAGGGCATTGAGATGCTCAAGGTCATACTTATAGAGGGGAGTCCCATCCTCACTTGCACCATACTGGCTGTTAGCGCTAAAGGGGGTGCTGAACTGAGTCAAGCCCTTGATGTCAGCATAAGTGATATACTGCTCAAACTTATCGATCTCATAGTCGGAAAGATCCTGATAGAGACCGCTCTTGAGCAAATTGATCAGGTCTTCGGCACGAAAGTTATAGCGTTTGAGACGTTCCAAGCTTTCTACAAACAAGACTAAGGGGTGATGGTTCATCGGTTCTGACTGGCCTAGATAGTAGGGAATCTCATACTGGTCAAAGACTTTTTCAATCTGGAGTTGGTAGGATTCCACATCTCCTAGCAGTACTAAAATATCCTTATAACGCACCCCTTGATTGAGTTTCTGGCGAATATTTCTAGCTACCTGCTCAATTTCCTCTTTTTGGCTGACAGTATCCCAAATGGTGATGGCAGACTTATCCTCCTTGCTCAGCGATGGCTGCTCAGCTGAAAAATCATATCTGGCTTCCAATGCTTGGGAGAGATGGGCTAGGTTGTCATTTTCGGGCTGTCCTAGATAGTGGGCTCTTATCCCAAATTTAGCTTGCAGCTCCAGCAAAAACTCAACATTAGCTTGATAGAGATTTCCATTTAAAAAATTTGAGCGATAGGCTTTTTGGCTGGCATAGGTCCCAATAATCACCTCAGCACCACGCTCGTGTAGGGCGGTGATCAGGGCTTCTTCTTCTGCTGAAAAGCGACTGAAACCATCGATGACTAGAACTAAGTTGCTCACTTCTCCATCGAGATCCCCTGCCTCTACATGCGTGAGAAATTGGGCTAGTTTGGTCTGCGACTCGAAACCTTCTTGGTTTAAGATCTCATAGAGGGCAGTAAAAATGGTCAAGAGATCTTGATATTTAAGGTTAGAAGATAGCCCTTCTAAATCCATGATGGTCAGATTTGAGCGCTGCAGTTCCTTGTAAAGATCGACTAGCTGCGCCATAAAGCTGCTGTCCTTTTTGAGACTGCCGTAGATCTTGAGTTGACCATCGTCCAGCTGTGACAGCAGTCGATAAAAAAGCATACTGAGTCCGGTGTCAGTGATGGGCTTTTTACTGTCGGTTCGATTGAGGACAAAATAGCGTGCCAGCTGGGCAAAGCGGGTAATGGTGATCGCAAAGGATGCGCCTTCAGGCAGACGAGATAAAACCCTGCGCTCCTTTTCAAAGGATAAGGAGTTGGGCGCAATATAAAAGACACGCTTTCCCGCTAAAGCATAGTCACGCGCCATATCTGCCAACTGATCAGTCAAGCGTTGACGAATATCTGTATAGACAAGTCTCATACAAAGCCTACTTTCTCTTGTATCATTGCTATTATTATAACACAGAACAGTTCACAGCCTTTATCGCTGGAGAGCAAAGCAAGATAGGTTTACTGACTTAACGATTAGCATGGCTAGTAGTTATAGGGGAGACATGCTTTTAAGGTAAGCATTATTCTGCTCAAAAATTACCAGAAATAGGTCATTTAACTATGAAGTAGTGAGGCTAAGTCGTCCTTGCTAATAGCTAATAACCGATCTGGTCAATCTAACAACAAAAGGCAGGGATTCTATCCCTGCCTTATATAACTTCCTGATCATCAATCAGTTTAGTTTTTTCCAGAATTTACGGTAAATCATTGTTTGAAGTAGAGCTAATGCTAGTAAGCTGAGAATGACCAAAATCAAACTGACAGCTAAAGGATTGATGAACTCTGACAATAGAAATGCAAGAAGAACTAGCATAGCACCAATCAGTATATCTCCAAAAATGATTCCAGCCACTAACCACTGGCCACCTCCACGATTGAAAAGCTGGGTAACATCTTGCCAGTTAAGCACTAACAGTCTATAATCACGGCTGTAATAAATTTGCCCGACCACAAAAGAGGTCAAAAGATAGGCCACAAGGAAACTGAGTGATAAGCCCAGTGATAGACCAGCCAACAAACCAACAGCTAAAAGGACAAGAGCTGGCAAGCAAAACTGAGCCAGTGCCAAGACTAAATATTTTTGTCTCAGAAAGGCCTTGAAATTAATAGGCAGGGCCTTAAGCATTGGATAGTCTTCCTTTTCCAAGGAGAGAGCAACCCCTATAAAGCTTGTCGGCATTGCTGCCATCAAGCCTACGATGATCCCAATCAGCCAAACTATACCAAAATATACCAAAGGAATACGATCTAATCCTCCTTTTCCACTAGTCAAGGATGGAACTAATATCAAAAGAGGATAGAGCAAGGGGGACAAGTAGGTCTGGATGATCAAGGTACCATTTTGCAAGGTCGCTACATGATGACGAATCATCAGTTTGGTGAGTGTACTATCCTGATAGGTTTTTTTCTTGCGTCTGGAAGCCTGAGCAGTCCCACTATATATGGTTTCTTGATAGAACCTTGGGACCATTGCCTTCACAAGGCAGATCAGCAATAATAAGACTGTCAAAAGAGGAAGATAGAAATGTAAAAGACTGTTGAGGCCAAACGGTTGCACGGCAATATCATAAAAGCCTCTAAAATAGGGTAAGAGAGGGCTGTCACTGACAGCATTTTCCTGATAGTCGCTTGATTTAAAATTTAAAAAGAACCAGACCGCCAGCCAACCGACTGTTGTAATAATCATCAGGAGGCTCGAAAACAACTTGCGGCGAGAACTTCTAACAGCTAGACTCCCTATGAGATGGTTGAGAACCAAAGCAAGGGTAATACAACTAACAAATATGAGCGAAAAATTCAGCAAGGCTAGAATCAGCCCTAAGGGACCTATTATTTCCCAGTAGGCAATGCTGAGCAAAGCCAGCACGGGCACTAAAAACATGCTGCCCATTCCCAATGATGAGATGACCTTAGCCATATAAATTTCTGACTGCTTAATAGGTAGGGGCGCATAAAGAGCCAAATCCCTACTGTCATAAAAAATAGAATACATGGCCGAAAAAACATAGAAAAGAGCCATGATAAAGAAAGAGGCTAGGTATTGGTTAAAAACTCCTGGGTACCTCTGAAAGTTGACTCTGGAAAAATTGAGAAGGAAAATAAGTGTAAAGCCACCGATCAAAAGCAACTGCTGCCTAAGCATCAGCTTATAAGACGTATAGCTCTTATCTGGACGCTTTTCTCGCCTCTTTTTGATCTGTGTCATCGACTGCGGATTAGAATAGAGAATATTGATTTTCGTCAATTCCCATATCGTTGACCAAGACATCATCTACTCCTCCTCTTCCATATGACGACCAGCTATTTCTAGATAAATAGTCTCTAGATCCTTATTTGGATAATTCGCTCTAAGCTCTGCTAGGGTCCCTACAAAGATCAGCTCGCCTTGTTTAAGAATACCGATGCGGTCGCACAGCTGCTCAGCGACTTGGAGTACATGCGTTGAAAAAAGTACTGTTTTACCGCTAGCAGCATGCTTTTTCATCATCTCCTTAAGGTCAAAGGAAGCTTGGGGATCAAGCCCCGTCAGAGGTTCGTCCAAAATCCAAATATCTGGACGAACAACCAGCGCTCCTATAACAATGACCTTCTGACGCATCCCATGTGAAAAGCTGTCGATAATATCATCTTGTTGCTCAGTCAAATCAAATAACTGCGCTAATTCCGCAATCCGATCCTCTATCTGAGCAGGGGTCAATCCATAGATCTTGCCTAAAAAATGCCAATATTCCTTTGCAGAAAGGTTGAGAAAGATATCTGGCGAATCTGGGACATAGGCTATTTTACGCTTGATAGCGTCACGATTTTGCGACAAAAGATCACCATCTACTAATACATCTCCCTGACTGGCTTCAATGATAGAGGTTAAAATACTAATGGTTGTCGTTTTTCCTGCACCATTATGGCCGATCAGTCCAAAAATTTCACCATCTTCTATAGTTACATTCAAATCCTTCAAAGCTTCCTTATCGCCGTATACTTTTGATACATGCTGAAATTCAATCATATCAATCTCCTTTTGCCAAGATACTAACCCCATAAAACTAAATATTAGAGGAGCGTATCAAAACATCCTAAATTTTGGCTGCTTTATATTCCATATTATGGTTTCCATTATAATATATTGTCTATCTCAATCAAGCAAAAAAGAGAGAATGCCAAAGATTCTCTCTAAGATTAATAAGCAAGCGAGAAGCCTAAAATCAAGGCAAGGGGAGACATGGCCTTAATAGTCTTTAAGTTATTTCTTTTCATAATCACTCATCCTACTTTCTACTTAATGCTTATGATTTTTATGCTTGTCTATAAAGAAATATAGGGCACACAATACGATAACAATCCTTATAATTGAAATGACCTGGCCAACTGTTTGCATCATGTTATTTGCTGATTTTTGCATAATATCATCAATTATGCCTAATGCAAAAAATAATATTAGGAGTATAGCGGCTATACGTCGTCTATTCATATCTCGATCCTCACTATTCATTTATAAAATTTTTACAACTATATTTAGTCTGTATGAATTTTCTTCAATCATTTACAACAAACAAGATATTCCAACTTATGATCCATTTAAAACCTATACGGGGTATCGCTAAGATCACTCTGCCCCCTATTCTACAACGATCACGTAGAGGACGCAAGATAGTATCAAAAACACCCCAATCGTTAGATTTTTTGGCTAACTTTTGGAGTGCGGTTCAAATCAGACCTTTCTTTTTATATCCGTTACAGCTGAGTGATCCTATTTACTCAAACACAGCATAATAATCGGCTAGGGTCATGCCTTCTTTTTCGTCTTTATTGAGGTCTTGGATGATCTTGCCCTCCTTCATGACAATGAGGCGGTTACCGTATTTGAGAGCATCCTCCATATGGTGGGTGATCATGAGGCCTGTCAGCTGGTCCTTGGTCATCATCTTATCTGTCAGGGTCATAAGAGCCTGACTGGTCTTGGGATCAAGGGCAGCTGTGTGCTCGTCTAAAAGTAAGAGGTCTGGACGCTTGACAGTAGCCATGAGCAAGCTCAGAGCTTGGCGCTGTCCGCCTGAGAGCGAGCCTGTCGGTGTTTCTAAGTGCTTTTCAAGACCATTACCGATCTGCTCGATTAGGGTTTGAAACTCAGCCTTGTGAGCCTGAATCTTTCGTGGCACTAGACCTCGGCTTTCCCCACGGTACTTGGCAACGAGGAGGTTCTCAGCCACGGTCATACGTGGTGCTGTTCCCATCTTTGGATCCTGGAAGACACGAGCGACATACTTGGCCCGTTTTTGGGCAGGAAGGTGGGTGACGTCCTCTCCCATAATCTCAATACTGCCTTTGCTCAAGGGTAAGGTACCAGCAATAACATTGAAAAGGGTCGATTTCCCAGCTCCATTGCCACCAAGGATGGTCAAGAAATCATGCTCATAGATTGTGAGACTGACATCATCTAAGATGATTTTTTCCTCATCATAGCCGTTATTAATTGCCACAGTGGCATGCTTTAATTCTACTACTTTTGTCATCGTGATAAGCTCACCCCCTTAAAGAACTTTTCCTTGAGTCTTGGCACCATGAGAAAGACTGCCAAGATGACTGCGCTAAAGAGCTTGAGGTAGTTGGTATTGAAGCCCAGTGCCACAACCGCCCAGATCAAAATTTGATAGAAAATGGAGCCAATGACAATGGCTACCATACGCTCTAGCATGGTCAGGTTGCTAAACATGACTTCACCGATGATGATGCTGGCAAGCCCAATGACGATAACACCGATCCCTTTGGAAACATCAGCATAGCCGTCCTGCTGGCTGACTAAGGCACCGGCGAGGGCGATAATACCGTTTGAGACAACCAAGCCCATCAGTTCCATATTGTCCGTATGGATGCCAAAGGAGCGAGCCATCTCACGGTTATCCCCAGTGGCGATATAGGCTTGACCGAGGCGGGTATTGAGGAAAAAGATACTAGCTGCAATCACGAAAACCACTACTAGGACTCCCATGACAAGGAGGTTAAGATTACTGCTAAAAGGGAGAGCATCTTGCAGACGCTTATGATTGAGCAGACCGATATTGGAGCGCTTCATGATCATGAGCATGATCGAATTACAAGAGGTCATGACCAAGATCCCTGCTAACAAGGTCGGAATCTTACCACGTGTATAGAGGAGCCCTGTTGCTAACCCTGCTAGGCACCCAGCCAAAACGGCTGCCAGCGTTGCAAGGAGGGGGTTCACGCCATTGACCATAAGGGTCACAGCGACAGCTCCCCCCAGTGGAAAGCTCCCTTCTGTCGTCATATCTGGGAAATCTAGGATCCTAAACGTCAGATAAATCCCTATTCCCAACACAGCCCATAGCAGGCCTTGAGAAATTACAGCTATCATAATATTATCTCCTGATACTCATTTTATTGATGTTGTTATCTGTCATACCTAGATGGGAACTGCCCTATTTGCAGGCAGCTCCCTATTTTTCCTGGCATCGCTTAACGGCTTTGTATCTTGTTAGAATTGAACACGCCTACGATGCTGGGAAAAAAGAATCGCCTTCCTCAAATCTCAGGTTTTATCAGGCGGCTCCCTATTTTTCTTGGCATCGCTTAACGGCTTTGTATCTTGTTATTTAATCACTACGCCTGATTTTTCTGCTTCTTTAAGTGTTTTATCTGGGACAGTGATGTTGAGCTTTTTAGCCGTTTTGAGGTTGATGGAGGGGCTGCCGGTGTCAATGACTTTGACAGGTAGGTCACCGATTGTTTTCCCCTTTAGGACTTGAGCGGTCATCTTACCAGTCTCGACACCGATATCGTACTGGCTTTGATAGATAGAGCCAAGTCCTCCTTGCTCTAGCATGGTATCAACACTTGGATAAATCGGCAGTTTATGGCTATCTGCGATGGAGACAACCGTTGTAAAAGCACTGGCAATAGTATTATCTTGAGGAATCCAGAGGGCATCGACTTCCTTGGCCATGACATTCATAGTCGTCGTGATTTCATTGGTAGAGGGTACCGCATACTTTTTGATACGATAGCCAGCAGATTTAGCTGTTTGTTCAAATCCCTTGACTTGAGAGACAGAATTATCCTCACCACTGGCATAGAGGACACCGATCGTTTTGACCTCGGGTGTCAAGGTTTTAATCAGATCAACGGTATCTTTGACAGGGATTTGGTTGGACGTCCCTGAGACGTTGCCACCGGGGTGTTTCATATCTGAGACCAACTTGGCACCGAGTGGATCGCTGATACCTGCCATGACGACTGGTGTATCCTTGCTAGCATTGGCTAGACCTTGGGCTGCGGGAGTTGCAATCCCAACGAGGACATCGTTATCATTGTCTGCCAGCTGCTTACTCATGGTAGAGATTTTGGACTGATCGCCTTCTGCATTGAGGTATTGGATCTTGATCTTGTCACCAGAATAGCCCTCTTTTTTTAGCTCATCTACGATCCCTTTATTGATCTGATCCAAAGCATCGTGAGTCACCAGCTGTAGGATACCGACCTTGACAACCTTGTCTTTTTGGCTAGGACGGCCAAGACCGGTCTCGTCATGGACTACCAAGGCTATAGTAAAGAGAATCAAAAGGGTCAGAACACCCCATAAGCGCTTGTTTTTCATAGAAAACCTCCACACATAAATTGCTAACAAGAAAGTATTGGGCTAATCCAGAGTCAGACAATGATAGGTCTTTAATCACTATAAAAGCCCTCACATTCACTTAGGAATGTGAGGGCGTCTAGTCCACGCGGTGCCACCTCAATTAGAAAACCAATCTCAAGTTTTCCATCTCATGATCGTCTAACAACGATCAAGCAGGGTAAGGTCTGCTAAACCTGAAGGACTATGTCTTATCCTCAATCTCTAGCTCACGTCTGTGAAGCCAAACAGCCCAATCTTCAGCTGCCCCACTACCTGTTCACAGTCCCCACAGGCTCCCTGAAAGCAAGTACAGCTTACTATTTCTGTTGACATTATTATACACAAATTAAAAGAAGAGTCAACAGGAATTTTGTAAAATTTAAAAATTCAGAATAAATTAAACCTATTCTATCTGAACTTTACAAAGGTAACATTTCAACATCGTGTCAGTTATTTAAGGTATAGAAGCGATAATAATAAGATCTCATGATTTTTGATATGCTATAGTGTATATGTAAGATAACGTATAACAACATAATCTAAATTGTAGCATTTTCGGAACACTAGGTCTATTTGCGGAATAACATTTAGCCTTTTGCGGAACAATAGTGATTATTAATACTATCACCTAAAACTGAATAACCATATTCTCCACCAATACAACAAGTTGGGATTCTACAACATAGATCCTTCTAAATTATTGCTCAGCTCAATTATGCCTTTACCCGTGGCTATATACGATCAAGGCTTATCACTAGTAAAGAGTATTAATAAAGGACTGAATGTCTATAATACCGTTTCAGTCCTTTTTATTTTCATGAGCTTATTTTTTATCTAAATAGTCTTTCAAGCTGGTTGCTGGTCTGCCTAGCACACGCTGGATGTCTGGGCTTATGGCCGCTAGCTCGCCATTGGCAATGGCGGTATAGGTGCTGACCCAGCCATCGTATTCCCAGTCCTGCGCTGGCCAAGCCTTACGAGAGGCATAGGCTTCCTCAATCGTTTCTTCCATGTAGGAGACGGGTTTATCCAGCTCCTTACCAACTATGGCAGCGATCTCTGCCATGCTCAGACTTTCTGGGCCTGTCATATCCAAGATTTGATTGTGGTAGGCTGCTGGCTCTTCTAAGACCTTAGCTAGGACAGCTACCACGTCCTCACGTACGACTGCTGAGACACGACCTTGCCCAGCAGGCCCTTTGATTTCTCCGTACTCTTGGCAGAGTTCCACGAAAAAGTCCATGTAAAAATTATCCCGAATAAAGGTATAGGTGAAACCTAGGTCTTTGATATAGTCCTCCGTCCAAGCATGGTCACGAGCATAGGTGAAGGTAGCATCTTCACTGGCTTCTAAAAAGCTGGTATAGATGATATGCTTAACGCCAGCATTCTTAGCAGCATCGATCAATCCTTTATGAACCTGAATACGATTTTTGTCCTCTCTGGCTGATACCATAAAGAGGACATCGACACCATCCAGTGCCGCTAGGGTAGCTGGACTTTGATCATAGTAGGCTTCATGGACGGTCATCCCTGCTAACTGCGGTGCCCGCTCGGGGGAGCGAGCTAGCAATCGAGCGGGAATATGGTTATGGGCCAATTTTTGAGCAAGACGGCCACCGAGATAGCCTGTTACACCTGTTATAGCTAGGGTTGTCATACTAATCTTTCTCCTTTATTAATCCTTCTTTTATCAGGTAGTCGTGGGCGACAGCCTTGGCTGACTTGCCCTTGACATCAACCTGATAGTTCATCTCTGTCATCTCTTCAGCTGTGATTTTACCAGAGAGTTTATTGAGGGTCGGCTTTAGCTCAGGGTGTTCTTTTAATAAGCCCTTTCTCAGAAGCGGTGCTCCCTGATAGGGAGGAAAGAGGTGCTTGTCGTCCTCTAAGACTTTTAGCCTATACTGTTTGATCTGGCTGTCGGTTGAATACACATCGATGAGATTTACTTCCTTATGCTTGATCGCCTGATAGCGTAAGCTAGGCTCCATACTCTTGTAATTAAAAGAGAGTTGATAGAGCTTTTCAAGCCCAGGATAGCCGTCACTACGGTCAGTAAATTCTGGTGAAAATCCGGCAGTCAGCTGATTTTGAACCTTGGCTAAATCAGAGATCTGACTGAGGTGTTGCTCCTTGGCAAAGTCCTTGCGGACCGCTAGCGCATAGGTGTTTTGATAGGCCATCGGCTTGAGGTAATCGAGGCCATCTTGCTGCTTGATTCCATCTCGGGCTTGCTGGTAAACCTTCTTAGCATCTGTCGATGATGAAGGTGGCGATTGCAGCAGACTTGAGGTCACTGTTCCCGTAAATTCAGGATAGATGTCAATATTACCAGATTTCAGCGCCTGATAAAGGAAATCTGTCTTACCAAAATTGGACTTGAGCTCCACAGACATGTCTGTATCTTGCTCGATGAGCTCTTGGTACATGTGAATGAGAATATCTGGTTCTGCTCCCAGCTTTCCAGCAATGACGATGGTATCCTGCTGGCTCGACATAGGCCAGACGCTAGGGATAAAGGCACCTAGAAAAAGTACAGCTAGGCTGATGAGTACCGTCTTGATCTTGGAGCGCTCCAAGAGCTTGAGACCAATATTGAAAGCAATAGCCAAGAGGGCAGCTGAGATCGCTCCAATCAGAATAAGGGCACTATTGCTGCGGTCAATCCCCAGAGTGATAAAGGTTCCAAGACCGCCTGCACCAATGAGGGCAGCTAGGGTTGCTGTCCCGATGATCATGACAGCAGATGTCCTAATACCAGAGACGATTACTGGCATGGCTAGCGACAGCTCAAAGATTTTGAGGCGCTCCCAGCGGGTCATCCCAAAGGCTGTCCCAGCCTCAATCAAGCTAGGATCGACACCACGAAGTCCTGTAATAGTCGCTTGCAAAATAGGAAAAACGGCATAGAGTACTAGGGCAATGATGGCAGGAAGCGTCCCGATCCCAACCAAGGGAATCAAGAGTCCCAGCAAGGCTAAGGACGGAATAGTCTGTAGAACACCTGTTCCCTGGAGGGCTAGCTCACTGGCCCTATCCTTACGGCAGAGTATCATGCCCAGAGGTAGCGCGATCAAGATAGCAATTAAGAGGGATAAGAGGGATAATTGTAAGTGCTCGATTAGGGCACTCACCCAGTCACTGTAGCGCTCCTGAAAGGTATTAATGAGTTCGGTCATAGCGGTCACCTCCGAATAAATCTGCTACAAAGTCACTTGCTGGCTGCTCTAAGATCTCCTTAGGCGCACCTATCTGGATGATCTCTCCCTCGTGCAGCACAGCAATACGATCAGCCAATTTCAGTGCCTCATCTGTATCATGGGTGACAAAGACGACGGTTATACCAAACTCATGATGCAAGTCCTTGGTCAGGTCTTGTAGCTGCTTGCGTGAGATGGCATCCAGGGCAGAGAAGGGTTCATCCATCAAAAGAATATTGGGATCAGCGACTATAGCACGGATGATGCCGACTCGCTGCTGCTCACCGCCAGAGAGATCCTTAGGATAGCGGTTGCCATACTCACTAGCTGGCAAGCCAACCTTATCCAGCAGTTCTTGCGCTTTTTCTCGGGCCTTGTCCTTGGGCCACTGCTTCATCTCAGGGATAAGTAGGACATTCTCTAAGACGGTGAGGTTAGGAAAGAGGGCAATCTGCTGGAGGACATAGCCCATAGATAGGCGCATCTCCCTGAGATCCAGTCCGTCTTGTGCTTGCCCATCAATCTCAATCTGACCGGCAGTTGGCTCAATCAGACGATTGATCATCTTAAGCAGGGTAGTCTTACCAGAGCCAGACGGACCGACCAAGACTAAGAACTCTCCCTTTTTAACTTCAAAGCTCTGCTCTCTCAGCACGGTCTTATCACCAAAGGTCTTGGTGACTTTATCAAATCTAATCATAAGTGCTCCAATTCTTTATAGAGGGATTGACTGTACTTGGCAGTCAGTCTGGATAAGCTGGCTTGCTCTTCCTGCGTTAGGCTTGCCATAGCCCGCTTTTCTGCTGCATCTAAGGGATCGATAATCCCTGCAGCATAAGAGAGACCTTGATCGCTTAGCAAGACCAGCTTGTGGCGCTTGTCTTCTGTGTTTTCAGCAAGTATGACATAACCCTTTTCTCGCCAATTTTTAATCAGGGCATGTACCACCTGCTTGGTCGACTGGGTACGATCAGCCAAAAAACGTTGGGTCAGACCTGTCGGTACTCGGTAGAGCCAGAGAAGAATGAGGAGGGCCTTGCCATTGAGGCCATGCTTTCTAGCATAGTTCTCATTAATGGACATGAGCTCATCAAAGGCACGGTTGAACTGTTTAGTGGCCTGCATAACTCTCATCCTCCACTTTTACAATGACCTTGCCATAAGTTTGGGGATTATCCAAATAGCGGTGGGCGTCTTGGATTTGCTCTAGACTAAAAATGGCTTGTGGAGCTACTGCTACCTGGTATCGCTCAATAAAGTCAAAGAGCTCCTGCCACTCTCTCTCAGAGACATTGCCTGAGTAGAAGGTTGTCAAATAAGCATTTTGGCGTAGATCATAAGTCGGATCAAAATTTTCCAGAAACCACTGACCTCCCAGTAGACCAGTACTTGCAATGATCCCTTGAGGACGGATATGAGATAGGCTATCTTTGATCGTTTTTGGACCGACAAGCTCAAGAATTTTATCAAAACGCTCATTAGTCTCCAGTGTCCCCTCCTGATCCAAAATAATCTGATCAAATCCTTCATGCCTCAGTTGGTCTGACTGAGTTAGACGACGGATAGAGCCGTAGAGCTGAATATGTGGATAGGCTGCTTTTGCCAGTCTAGCAAAGGCTAGGCCAACACCTGACGATGCCGCACGAACCAGTACTCTTTCACCATCCTTGATTTGAAGCTGCTTGAGCGATCCGTAGGCTGTATAATAAGTCTCTGGAACTGCCGCAAACTCTTCCCAGGATAAGTTAGTGCTGACTGGAAAAATCTGATGGTTGGGAACTAGGACATACTGGGCATAAGATCCATCAAAAGCACGTCCCATCTCTCCCATCGTTGAGAGCACTGTTTGTCCGACTGGTAATCTTGATTGATCTGTCGTCTCATGGATAACTCCTACGCACTCAATGCCTAAAATTCTTGGAAAGCTCACACTTGGGGAGTGACCCTGACGTGTAAAAATCTCAGAACGATTAATGCCAAACCCCTTGACCTTAATCAAAGACCAGCCTGGTTTGATCTCGGGCTTGGGTAAATCTATCAGTTCTAGAACCTCTGGTCCTCCTGGCTTCCTAACTTGAACAGCTTTCATCAGCTCACCTCTTTCTGGATAACTATTTTTAGATTAGTTTATACTAGCAGATTCAATTAGTCAAATATTTTGACTAATTGACCTAAAATAACCACCAGTTCACACTGATGGTTTAGACGTTATATAACTTTGGCTTATCACCTGCTATGGCTGGTAGATCCTATTATTTAAGATTAATAATGACACCCGCCACCATATTGATCAGGGAGGCTATGATCCCTATACTGCTTAAAATGATAGGCAATTTATAGTTATTGTTGGGTTCATTGCTATTTTTACTCGCACCAATAGCTAGTCCAATAACACCTAGTATAAGCCCTAAAATAGGTGGAAAAATAGCAAAAAATAGTGATAGGATTCCTAGAACCATTGGGGCTACAGATTTCTTTGGTTGTGGATACATCATTGACTCCTTTTTATATAATAAAGTTCATCCCATTAGCTAAAGGATATTTTAGCTATTTTGATAGATGGTTGAGTAACTTATCTCTGTAAAATTCAAAGTAAGTTTTCTTATCGACTACTGTTACGACATTGCCAGTCATCCCGTATTTGATCCATTTACTATTAGCTTTGGAAAGTTTGACCTTGGCTGTTACTTTAAAGAGGTTGCCCTTTTTTGTCGCGGTAGCTGCTGAGGCGATTTGATCAATTTTTCCTTTGATCATGACCTTTTCATTTCCCTTCTTCTCCAAAGAAAAGCGGGTTTCCTTGCCTTTTTTCATCAGGGAAACATCATCAGATGAAACATAGTAGGAGATCAGGATATGACGTTTCTTCTCAATGCTAGGATAGATCTGAGCGACTTCCTGCCATTGGGGGATAAGATTGGTCGACTCATATTTAGGATTCATGCTGATGACTCCATCTTCAGGGGCGAAAGCTGTGACCTTATTGATATCATCATCATTTTTTTCCTTATCATCTGATGATTTTTTCTTGTCTTTCTTATCTTTATCGGAATCCTTATCTGATTTTTCCTTGTCCTTTTTATCAGACTTTTTCTTATCCTTGCCGTCTTTTTCCTTATCTTTTTTATCCTTTTCTTTGTCTCTTTTATCGACGATTTTTCTTTGAGCTTCCTTTTGAAGATTATCCGTATCTGCTTGATACTGGAGGAGCACATCTCCCTCATGAACAGCTTGATTATTTTTCAAGTTATTCTTTGTCACGGGACTGTCGCTAATCGATTGGACGGTCGCCACCACTCTGGTCGGTGCTACTTCTCCTGTTGTCTTAACTGTTATCTCCTTTTTGGCAAAGGTCAAAAATACGGCGATAAATAGGACTAAAAGGACGAAGGGAATAATCAGGACCGTTGCAAAATTGTGGTAGCGCCTCTTATAAAACTCTGCACTTTTTAATAATTCTGTATACATGACATCACCTCATCTCAGTCGTTAAATAGCTCAGCATAGAGGCCGTCTTTGTTCAAAAGTTCTCTAGGAGAGCCCTCTTGGACGACCTTTCCTTGATCCATGACGATAACCTTGTTGGTTCGTTTAGAGATACTGAGGCGATGGGCGACAAAAATAATCGTCTTGTCTGTCATCTGTAAGAGATTATCCATAATCTTGCGCTCAGTGACCACGTCTAGACCGCTAGTAGCCTCATCTAGGATGAGGACTGGGGCATCTGTCAAAAGTGCTCTAGCTAGGGCTATCCGCTGCTTTTGACCACCTGAGACACCGGCACCATCAGATAGCTCAGTCTGGTAGCCTAGAGGCATCTGCTCAATGTCTGAGCGAATCTCTGCGATCTCACAAGCACGGATGATAGCTTCTTGGCTGGTACCCTCCTTGATCCCTAGAGTCAGATTTTCCATGACTGTACCACTAAAGATATAGGCCTGCTGAGGCAAGTAGTTGATATGACGACGCAGGGCTGTCTTATTGATGACCTTGAGGTCATTACCATTGACACGGACGATCCCTCGATTGGGTTCATAAAAGTTGACGATCATCTTGGCTAATGTGGTCTTACCAGAACCACTAGGACCTACTAGACTGACCTTGTCTCCCTTTTTAATAGTCAGGTTGACGTTGGAAAGGGTGTCACGGCCAAAGCCATATTTGTAATAAAGATTTTCAAAGCTAATATCCCCATCGAGGAAGGAAGGATCGCTTAGATCACCGTCTCCTTCAAACTCTGAATTGACCAGGTAGACCTCATTGAGACGGGTATTGGCTACTCGGGCTGATTGCAGCTTGGTCTGTAAGCCGATAATGCGCTCAATCGGGCTAGAAAAGTAAGACAAAAGGGCATTAAAGGTGATCAGCTGACCGACAGAAATCTTACCATCCATGACCAAAATAGCACCATACCAGAGGATGAGGACGTTTAAAATCAGCTTGGAGCCTGCTCTCAGAGCGTTTTGAATGGCGGTGTATTTGTGGAGCTTGAAGCTCTTTTCCAGATAGTCCACAAACTCACCGTCCACACTATTATAGCGAGCTTTCTCACTGGTTAGAGACTTGATGGTCTCCATCCCATTAATGTCTTCGATGATGGAGGAATTGACAACAGCGTTGCTTTCCATCATTTCGTGGTTCATCTTTTCAAAGGGTTTCAAGAAAGCAAAGATGATGACCGCATAGACAGGAATAGATACCAGATTGAGGTAAAAGAGATTGGGGTTTTGCAGGAGTAAAACCGCTCCTACGATAATAATCATGGTCAAATCCAAGATGACTGAAAAAATAGTCGATGCGACCGCATCGATGATCTGATTGGCATCCGAGAAGCGGGAAGTAATCTCACCGGTCCGTCTAGTCGCAAAAAAGGACATGGGCAAGGTAAAAATGTGCTTGATATAGGACAGGATAACATCAATCACCAGACGGATACTCAGCACTGCTAGGAGGTACTCCTTAGCAAAGTTCATCATCTGTTGGATGATATAGGTGATGACGAGACCTATGGTGATGATACCCAGGGTCGAGATAAGCTGATCCGGGATATAGGTATCCAGGATCCCTTGCAGGTAGTAAGAACCTACGATATCGATCAGCGTCACGAGAAAACTGGCAAGGACGATATAGGTCACCAGGATCCGCTGCTTGAAGATCAGTGGGAAAAAACTGGATAGACCTGTTTTCTTGTCTTTTTGGGGCTTGTAGCTAGGCTGGGGTGCTAGAAAGATGGCTAGCCCTGTCCACTGCTGCTGGAAGTCTGCCTTAGTCATACGGGTGACCTTGACACTAGGGTCTGGATCTCCGATGATGAGGTGGTCTTTCTCTGCGGCATAGACGACATAGTAGTGCTGGAGACGCTTACCCTTGACGACATGGACGATAAAGGGATAGGTCAGGTCATCATAGTCAAAGAGGGTCATGTCTGCCTTGATAGAGCGGGTCTCAAAGCCCATCTTCTTGGCTGCTTCGACAAGCCCTAGGGCGGTTGTTCCCTGCTTATCAGTCTGGGAGAGCTCACGCAGGTGAGCTAGGGAATAATCGGAGCCATAGTGCCTAGCGACCGAGGCTAGAGCCGCTGGGCCGCAGTCCCTGGTGTCGACCTGAGGGACCAGCTTGTAGCGCCGACGCCAAAAGAGAGGGGGCGCTCCTTGATTGGACTGGGAGCCCCCACCCGAGCGACTCAAACGCTTGATGAGCTCCAGCAGGATATTAACCCCTATGACAATCGCAATAATAAAAATAGCTTGGTTCATAGTCTCACTTTCATGGATAAATTTTTCAGTAAAAATCCCCTGCATCAGAGTAGTGGCAGGGGATATAGACATACATCATTTTCTCTCATTGATCTGTTAGAAATAAAGGTTTAGATACTTAAATCTTTATTTTTTATGGAATATTAATTCAAAATAAATTTTAATAATTTTTCGTATATCCTTCCAGATTATTAGAGGAATAATAATACTAATTATCAAAAAATATAAGGAGATTAGTTCTTTCATCGTTGGATTTAATGAGAACATTGATAGTATTAAAATCACGAAAATACTTATTAAGTAAATATAGCTCAATGTTATAGATATTTTAGAAATGTTAAGTTTTTCCCTAGTATCTTCCATTTTAGATTTACCTGTTACTCTTTCAAAATTAGAATGGTAGCGCGTTATATCCAACAATCCCACCAGTTATTGCTCCTCCAAAAGCTCCAACTGTTCCTCCAATAACGCCACCAACTATAGCACCAGCCGCTGCTCCTTCTGGCCCACCTACTGCACCAATAGTAGCGCCCAGCGAGCCGATAGAGCCAGCTCCCGTGACAAGCCCTGTTGCTGCACCTCCTGCTGCACCAATGAGTGCTCCTCCCCATCCTTCACCTTCGACATGTGAAAGATAGTCATTGCTTGCTACTTCAAAATTATCAAAAGCCATTGAATCTAAAGTCATTGTATTCATAAGAATTCCTCCTAAATTACGTTTCATCTTGTGATAGTTTCGTAATAAACCTTCATCCTATTTTTACAGCGTGGCCACGACTTGAAAAACTTTATGAAAATTTACGTTCTTATTCTAACGCTTAAGGTCTTCTTAAGCAAGGGGATTTAGGCTAACTTAATATTATTTAACAGGTTTGATGCGAAAATTCAAAAAAAAAAAAAGATTCTGGAAATTTACGTTAAATATTAGAATTTTATTCTTTAAACTACCCCAACTTTTGATTAGAGTAGGCTAAGAAATCTGGTCACTCAAAAAGGCTGAGAAATAGTTCCCAGCCTGATCTAATTTATAGAGATAAATCTATTTCTAGTGATAAAACACTAAGTATAGCGTGTATACTAATAGATATAGGAGTAATAATAGGGTGAGAGATGAAAAAAGTATCTTTGCTTTCGGATTTTTTAGGAAATAGCCAAGTAGTGCAAAGATAGCACCTAGTTATACAATCAACTATTGTTCGTAACAATCGCTCCTCCTTCATGTTATCAGGCTATCTTCCTTACTACTCTTTATCATCTTTTGTCGTAAAAAATTGATAAAGGTTGCCAGCTGCAAGACTAATAGAGAATATCAATGCAAGTACTCTATTCTTATCCCATAGAGACTTAGCAGCTAAAAATGCTAGGAATAAATAAAGTAGTAAGCGATTCCATCTTTTAAACTGAGACTTATTCATCTGATCTATACCAACTCTTCTTAAAAAATCATCGCTTTGTCCAGACTGAGTCTGAGGATAACATCTCCATATCAAAGCTGTTATACGACTTAAACACTCTTATTCTAACGCTTATATTTTTCTTAAGCAAGAGATTTTTGTCTCAATTGTTTATATTTTTCTATCACACCTCAATTTCGATATGGCTGCTGGCGTCGCTGTGTTTGGTGATGAGGAGCTTTTGTTGGATGGTATCTTTCATTTCCTTGACATGGCTGATGACACCGACCATACGATTTTGACCGATTTGCTCCAGTACTGCAATCGCTTTATCCAGCGTTTCTTCATCCAGTGAACCAAAGCCTTCGTCAATAAAGAGCGCTTCTATCAAAGCACCATTGCTGGCATTTTGTACCACTTCTGACAGGGATAGGGCGATGGCTAGAGAGGCGATGAAGGTCTCCCCACCAGATAGGGAGTTGGCAGGGATCTCCTTATTGGTCAGGCGGTTGTAGATATTGATGTCAAGACCAGACTGACTGTTACCAATCTGACGGTCAGAGAGGACAAACTCAAATTGCTGATCACTGAGGAGACCAATGTAGTGGGCATTGGCATAGTCTAGTATCTCCTCTAAGTGCTCTTGGATGATATAGGTCTCTAGCTTGAGACGCTGCTGGCCCTTCTCACCCCCGCTGATGATATTTTTAAGGCTGGTCAGCTGATTGAACTGCTCTTGTTTTTGGTCCGTCTTTGCCATGAGGCTTTCTATAGCAGTGAGCAGGTCATGGAGCTGTTCTTGCTGCCGTCTGGCATTAGTCAAGTCTTCTAGGGACTGATGGAGCTGGGCTTGGGCTTGCTCAAGGGCTTCTTGGTAGTCGGTCAGGTCCGGTCTTTCTTTATCAGCCAACTGGACTTGAAGCTGGTCGATATTAGATTTGAGGAGCTGGGCTTTTTCTTGATAGGCTGTTAGCCAGTGATTGATCTGGTCTAGCTGCCCTTGTTGAATAGCCTGGAGCCATTGATTCAGCGTCTCACGGTCATCTGTTTGGGCTTGGGGCTGTGAAAGCGCCTGATCAATCTGATCCATCAAGCTCTTGAGGGAGTCTGTCTCAGTCTGTTGATACTCCTGCTGACTAGCCAAACGTCCCTGCAGGGCTGATAGCTCCTCCTTACCTTGACTAAGGGCTGTTTGCTTGCTGTCTAGCTGTTGACGAAAGGCTTGATAATCAGCCTGGATGGTCTTGATTTCCTGATCATAAACATCAGGGGCTTTAAGCTCAGGGTAGGTCTCGGTCAGCGTCTGGACGGCAGTTGCTGCCAGTTCTACTTGACCGTGAATGCCTGATAATTCCAAACTGATGGCTTGCTTATCGCTTGAGAGGTCTTGGAGTTTTTTCGTGAGCGTGTTCTGTTCTTTATTGTGCTGTTCCTGCTGGGTCAGCAGGGCTTGGTAGACCTTGGAGAGTATCTCTAGCAAGGCTTGACCCTCTTCTTTGCTGTAGATGTCTGGTGAAGTCCAGTCGATCTGATTGGCAGAGAGATAGTCCTCTAGGTCTTGCTGGGCTTGAGTCAGGGCTGATAGGACTTGTTTCTGTTGCTTTTGATTCTTGGTCAGAGATGATTGGATTTGCTCCAGCTGTATTTCTTGGGCTTGCAGGCGCTGGGTCACTTGCTGATAAGATTGCTCAAGAGCCTGCACTTCTGTCATAAGGGTCAGGAGATGGCTAGTGTCCGTAGGAGTGTGGACAGCTGGATGATCCAAGGCCCCACAGACAGGACAGGGCTGACCGTCAGCCAACTGACTCTGCAACTGGGCAATCATCAGCTGGGTCTGATCTTTGCGCTTTTCTGTCAGGCTGATGCTCAGCTGATCTCGCTCCTCAGTCAAAGTGCTGATGGTCGTTTCGAGGTTTTCTTGTTGCTGAGTTAGGGACTGGGCTTCTTCTTGTAATTGCGCCTGCTGATCTAGTCTAGGACTTAGCTGCTGGGCTTGGTGCTTAGTGACCCAGTCCACGTGCTCTCTGGCTAGCTCAAGGCTTTCAGGCTGGATCTGATTGGCTTCTTGCTTTTGCTGCTCGACAAGGAGATCCTCCTCATGCTTTGAGAGCAGATTGAGACGTTCTCGGACTTCTTTTTCTTGCTTTTTGAGATCATCTAGGAGCGCTTTTTGATTGGCTAGCTCTCTGGCATTGATGAGGGCTTGATGAAGGGTGTTAAGGGAGTCTTGAGCTGCTTCTTTGCTCTCTTTTTGCTCGTTTAGCTGAGCTAGGTCTTGCTCCAGCGGTAGCAAAGCCGCTTCTTTTTGCTGGATCTGGTGGTTAAGGCAGGTGATATCCTGGTCTAAGTTTGTCAGGCTTCGTTTTTTTTGAGTTTCTGCCTGAAGGAGGTCTGCCAGGCCAGCTGCAAAATCTAGCTGGGTTTTGTAGGAGCGATGAGACTGATAGAGATCCTCTTGATCGATAATATCTGTTTGGTATTGAGCCTGTTTTTGCGTCAATTCGTCAAATTTATTCGATAAGGTTTGGGCGCTAGCCAGGTGGTCTTGGGCTTGTTGGACCAACTGGGCTTGGACTTGCTGATGGTCTTGGCTGCTTTTTAATCGCTCAGAGGCTAGCTTGAGGTAGTCTTGGGCTAAACGCCAGCGCTCTTGAGCCGACTGTCCTTCAAAACTGGAGCGCTCCTCTTGGCTCCAAATCTGACTCTTGTAAAGGCTGTCCAGTTGATCTGTCAGCTGACCTTGCTCTTGATTGGCTTTAGACCAGGTTTGATTGAGAGCTTTTTCAAAACGCTCAAAAATCTGAGTACCAAAGATCTGTCTGAGCATGGGAATCTTATCATTGGTCGGTGCCTTGAGAAACTTGCTGAACTGATACTGGGGGAGCAGGATAATCTGCTTGAACTGATCACCATTGAGCTGGAGGAGGTCTTCTACTGCTTGGGTTGTCGGTTTTGATTTCGTGGCCAACTTGTCTAGCTCTAGACCATCGACATCATCTACAACTGTTAAACTAGCTTCTTTGGTCCCAATCCCTGGTCCCCTATCCATCCCTTTACGGGGCTTGAGGTCCAGTTCACGCTCTACACGGTAGGTATTGTTGTGGTGTTCAAAGTAGAAGACCACGCGCGTCCTAGAATCCTTAAGACTAGCGAAGGTCGAGCGCAGCTCACTGACATCACGCTCACCCGATGTGGTATTAAAAAGAGCGTAGGTCATGGCATCGAAGATAATCGATTTTCCAGCACCAGTCCGACCACTGATCAGAAAAAGGGAGCTGTCATCAAAAGCCCTAAAATCTACCACTTCCTTACGAAAGGGGCCAAAATTGGTCATTTCTATTTTAAGGGGTCTCATCTTAATCCTCCTTCAAGCTAGCAAAGATATCGGTGACCACTTGTTCTTGATAGGCAGACAGGGACTGACCACCTGTCATATCCTTATAAAACTGGGCCAGCATGTCCTCGTCAGAAGGTCGCTTGCCCAGTCCTCTAGAATCTATCTTGCTTCTGGTCAAGCGCCGATGCGGCTTGGTCTCTACGATCCGTAAGTCAACAATCTCCCTGCCATAGATCTCCTCAAGTTGGGCACGGATGTTGACACCTTCTAAGGCTTTTCTATCCTCGATTTGGATCTCAAATGCAAAGCGAGCTTGGTGGCAGGGGTAGGCTTGATAGAAGCTCTTATCTGTGAGCTGCTCGAAACTGCCTTCAAGAACATAAAATTCCTTGTAGGGTTTCAGTGGATAAAAGGTCTTGGTCACTTGGTGCCCCTCAATATCAAGGAGATAAACTCCCTTGATATCTTGATGCTTAGCCTCATCTCTATTAAAGATCAAAGGACTGCCACTGTAAACGACAGTCTCACTAGGACTGGCAAGGCGGGTATGAATATGCCCCAGAGCGACATAGTCAAAATCATGAAATAGGTCACTCGTCAGCGTCGCAAGTCCGCCAACAGTTCTCGTCGTCTCAGAGAGCATCTGCTGGCGTAAGGCTTCTTGATCCTCGTCGCTTTCACCTTTTGCCACTGCAAAATGACTAACCAGGACATGGGCCTTGTCAGGATCAAAGTGTGACTTCATATCCTCGATCACTCGCTTCACCGCCTGATCAATCTCTCTAATCTCAGCATCTTGATAGTAGAGTCTTGCATCGATCGGATCTATAAAGGGAAGCAGAAAGATCTGGGCTTCCGGTGTTTCTACAGGTATAAAGGCATCTTGGAGCTGGGAGACCAGGTGAAATCCCTGACGCTTAAAGAAACTCTGACCAAAGGTCATACGCTTAGCGCTGTCATGATTTCCTGTGATAGCATAGACAGGAATATCTAAGTCAAAGAGCAGATGACTGATGGTCTCGTCAAAGAGCTTGACCGCTTCAACAGGTGGAAGACCACGATCATAGAGGTCTCCTGCAATGATGATCCCATCTACTTCTTGGTGCTTGGCTAGGGTCATCATCTCAGCTAGGATATGGGCTTGATCCTGGATCAGACTGCTACCATTTTGATTGAGCTGACTGCCTATGTGCCAATCCGCAGTGTGTAATAATTTCATAAGACTCCTCATTTGCTGACTTTTATTATAGTATAGCACGATTTTGTTAGTTTGTAACTTAACCAACTGCTATAATCCGCTGACTTTTCATTCATCATTCCCCACTTATCGTCTTATAGTGTGATATAATAAGGATCGCCAATCAACTGTGGGGAGCGGGATAACCAATCACAATCGTGTTTTAACAGGATTGACTGATTGGATCTCTCTCTCGATTAGAAAGGGGATATCATGTCATTCGATGGCTTTTTCCTACACCATTTGACTCAAGAGCTCCGTGATCAGGTGCTTTATGGCCGCATTCAAAAGGTCAACCAACCTTTTGAACACGAGCTTGTCTTGACCATTCGTAATAACCGGCAGAGCTACAAGCTGTTGCTATCTGCCCACCCTGTTTTTGGTCGCATTCAGGTGACACAAGCAAACTTTGTCAATCCGCAAAACCCTAATACCTATACCATGATCATGCGGAAGTATCTACAAGGAGCTGTTATTGAAGACATTCAGCAGGTTGAAAATGACCGCATTCTGGAGATGACCATTTCTAATAAAAATGAAATAGGAGATCATATCAAGGTTGCCCTCATCATTGAAATCATGGGGAAACATAGCAATATCATCCTGATCGATAAGAATGAATCACGGATTATCGAATCGATCAAGCATGTCGGTTTTTCACAAAATAGCTATCGGACTATCCTCCCTGGCTCCACTTATGTCAGTCCACCTAAGACTCAGGCTCAGGATCCCTTTACCATCGCTGATGAGAAACTCTTTGATATCTTACAGACTCAAGAGCTTGAGGTAAAGACTTTTCAAGGGCTCTTTCAAGGGTTAGGGCGTGATACGGCTCAAGAATTGCTCAAGCAACTGGGTGATGAACGGTTTAAAAATTTTCGGCATTTCTTTGCCCAGAAGACAGCACCCAGCTTGACTCAAAAGAGCTTTTCAGCCGTCGGTTTTTCAGACAGTCACCAGAGTTTTGCTAGTCTGTCTGAACTTCTCGATCACTATTTTCAAGACAAGGCGGAGCGTGATAGGGTGGCTCAGCAAGCCAGTGACTTGATCCACCGTGTGCAAAATGAACTGGAAAAAAATAAAAAAAAGCTGGTTAAGCAAGAAAAGGAATTGGCGGCTACTGAAAAGGCGGAAGATTTTCGGCAGAAAGGTGAACTCCTCACGACCTATCTCAGCATGGTGCCAAATAACCAGCCCAGTGTCACGCTAGATAATTATTACACTGGTGATCCACTGACTATCAGCTTGGATGTCAGTCTAACGCCTAGCCAGAATGCACAGCGCTACTTTAAGAAATATCAAAAATTAAAAGAGGCTGTCAAACATCTCAATGGCCTGATTGAAGACACCAAGCAAACTATTGCCTACTTTGAAAGTGTTGAGCTGGCTCTGTCTCAGGCTTCATTAGATGAAGTAGCAGAGATCCGTGAAGAGCTGGTCGAAACTGGCTTTATGAGACGCCGTTCAACCGATAAGCGTCAAAAGCGTAAAAAACCTGAGCAATATCTGGCTAGCGATGGTAAGACGATTATCATGGTTGGGCGCAATAATCTACAAAATGAAGAACTCACCTTTAAACTGGCTAAAAAGGGGGAGCTCTGGTTCCACGCCAAAGATATTCCTGGTAGTCATGTGATTATCAAGGATAATCTTGACCCAAGTGATGAGGTTAAGACAGATGCTGCCGAACTAGCTGCCTACTACTCCAAAGCTCGTCTATCTAATCTGGTACAGGTCGATATGATTGATAATAAAAAACTTCATAAACCAACAGGCGCTAAACCTGGTTTTGTTACCTATACCGGTCAAAAGACCCTTCGGGTTACGCCAGATGAAGCTAAAATTTTAGCTATGAAAATCACATCATAGTCTCTATAGTATCAAGCACAAAAAAGTTTAGAAGTATAAAGAGACTTGCCTTTCCAAAAATTGAGATACAAGAAAAACACTCCTGTTTTTAGTTTACTAAATTTCAACAGGAGTGTTTTAATATGGTCAAATATTTGTATTAATATAGTCCAATGACATCAATCTTTTCTTCATCTAAAATAAAAGGATTGATAGCATCTAGAAATTCATTATAGAAAAAACCATTTTCTAAATTTGTTTTATCTGAAAGTGCATAAATTCTCAATGTATATCTATGATTTTTATCAGGTGGTGTTGGTCCGACAAACATAGTCTCTATTTCTGAGAAATCTCCACCTAATAATGGACTTGAAAAACTATTTTTTCCCTGTACAATTGATTCCTTATTATCTAAGCTAAAGTTATCAGGAATACTAATTGAGTTACCATTAACATTAATATCCGTAACTAACCAATGGATCCATGGAAATGAACAAACCGGTACTGCATCATAATCAATTAATGAAAATGCTAGGAATCGTGTCCCCTCCGGTATATCTTGAATTTCAAACGGAAATGAACGTACGGGATTTTCTTGCTTAATATCCTGTATATCAGCTTCTTTCCCAAAATATTTTGGAAGTATATTATTGTCAAACGGTAATTGAATTTTCATTATTTTTTCTCCTTAAGTATAATTGAATAATATAGTAAATGCATAATAATATAAATGCCATTAGTAATATTCCCTTAAATTTTATATACTGGTAAACATAACCACCAATTATTAAGAAAATAAAATTAATTATAGAATAAACCAATTCTGCTTTATTTAATCCTTGAACTAAACCTCCCCCTTTCTTTAAGTAATTAATTGTCTGAGGTCTTGTAAGACCTGAAGATAGACCTAAGAATATCATAGCTATGATAATCAAAATAATATTACGGTATAATAACAAACTAATAGATACTAATAAAGTTAAAGAAGATGTTAAATTAGATAGATTCACTAATCGTTTGGAAGCAATTGTCCCGGTCAGTGTATATGCTGCTAAAATAAAAATAAATTTTTGTGTTGAGATACCCAGTTCAGTAAAAAAATAATAAGGCAAAAATCCAGTAAATATACTAAGAATAATACCTCTCATCAATGAATAATGAACTATCCACATTTTCTCCTGTGATGAAAATTTATATCTACTACTTGTCTCTACAACAGACATTTTTTGCTTATCAATTACATCCGGTACCAAAATCATTACTAAGATAAGACCAAAGAAAGATGCTGTTGCCGTTAATAAAATAGGCAATAAATTATTCAAATTATATAGAAATCCTCCAATAATACCAGACACTAATAATGATAAGAACATGTAACTATTTGACTGATTTTGAAAATTAGATGAATTTTCATGAATTAATTGATTAATAAGTTGAGTATCCTCACCAGCACCAATAGCATAACTTGCACCTAAAATCAGTTGTGCAAAAACTATAAGCACTGTAGAACTAGAAATTGCTAGTGACAATAATCCAATTATCTTTAAAATCTCACTAATTATTATCAATTTTTTAGAAGAAAGAAATCTTAATCTATTTTTAATGAACTTATTAGTAATAAATGATCCTATTCCATAGCATGCCATTAAATATTCAAGTTCAATAATTGAATAACCAAGCTCATAAAGATAAATAAGCAAAAATGGTAAATAAAAATATGCTCTTGAAAATATTCTATATAGAGAAATACCTAATTTAATCTTCAATACTATATCCTCCCTTCTTAAGAGTTTTATCAAGTTCTTCACGACTTAAATCACCTTCACGTAGAATTGATACTTTCCCACTCCTATTAATCTTTACAATTGTACTTGACTTAGTATTGGTAATTGCATCTCGAGTTTGCAATAAATACTTAACCTTACTCCCCATCTGCTTTTCAGCTACTTCTTCAGTAATAAGCATATCATCAGCAGTTCCTGAAATATTCGCAGAGGTAATGGCTACTACGCCTCCCATGTATTCTACAAATTCTTTAAACACTTTATTACTGACACAACCAAGTGATATGGTATCACTCCCATTTAGAGCATAATCAAAAGTTGACTTATTATCTATAACAATATTCAAAGCTCCAGGCCAAAATGCTTGTATGAGTAATTCCATTAAATTTTCATGTTTAGTCTTGCCGAATTTTCTCCAGTAGTTTGGCTTAGAAATAAATATAGATAACGGTTTATTTTTGGGTCTAATTTTATATTCAAAAATTTTATCAATTGCTTCCTTATCATTTGGTAAACAACAGAAATTATAATTAGTGTCCGTAGGGACAATAATAGGGTTACCTGATCTCAATGTGTTTTCCAGTAAAGAATAATTTTCTTTATTTGCTTTCAATATTTCCATTTTTTTCCCTTTCTCTTAACCGGTATAACTCTAAACAATCTTCAGGAGTAAGATTATCCGTTACTTTGCTAATTGTCCGATAGAACTTAATTAAACGCTCAATATCTTCATCTTCGCTAGCAATATTCTTAAAATGTTGATAAAGAACTTTCTTGCTAGATATTCCACTAATTGTATAGTTAGTGGAATTAGGAATTCCTAATTCCACTAATTGTATAGTTAGTGGAATTAGGAATTCCTAATTCGCTTGGTAATAAATACTGGTACATTTCAATATTTTTCATGGTACCATCTTGATGTATCCCAGATTCGTGTACAAAAATATTATCGCCAACTATTGGTTGATTTGGGGAAACATCGTAACTTAAAATTTCACGAATTCGTTTACTAGTTTTAAATATTGATGGTAAGATCAATTCAGTATCTCCAATTTTTTTCTTCTTCAAGACTGCAACAACTTCTTCAATTGATGTATTTCCTGCTCGTTCACCAATACCTAAAAACGTAGTTTCAACTTGAGTAGCACCTCTGTAAACAGCTTCTACAGTATTTGCTGTAGCGAGACCTAAGTCATCATGACAGTGAGCTGATAATTCTAAATTAGGAAACATCTCCTTTACTCTATGAAAAAGCGCTCCATATTCTGTAGGAGTTGCACATCCCACAGTATCAGCCAGCGTAACATAACCTACATTAAATTTAGATATTACTTTTAAAGCACCCATTAGATACTTTTCGCTTGCCCGTGTTGCATCTTCTAAGACAATATCAATTTTTAATTCTTTATTTTGAGCATAATCCAGTATTCGCTCAATTCTTTTTATATAAACTGAATACTCTGTCTTTAACTTTTCCTCAATATGCATTTTTGATATTGGTACCAAAAGTTTCAACACAGTATTAGGGAATCTATTAAAAAGAATCGCTCCTAGATCAATACTATTTTCTATTAGTCTTGTTAACACAACCCCTCTTTGATCTTTGCGCAAAATCTCCATATATTCTGATAAAATCATCAAATCCTGGTAAGTATCACACATTCCAATTTCCACAGACTCTATTTTAGTTTTACTAATCTCTTCGACTACTTGTTTCTTTACCATGAAACTCTTAGGAATTGCTCTTTGTTGCATTCCATCTCGAATAGTGTTATCTTGAAAATAAATCATAATTAAATACATTTCCCCTTTCATAAAATTAGAATAATTATTCTTACGCTTTATAATATACTACTTGGCTGAATTTTTGAATTTGGAAAAAATTTATAATTTATTAACTTTTTATTTATAGAATGGAGATACAAAGATGAACCTAGATTGGTATTATACATTTTTGATTTTGGCTAAGCATCTTAATTATCATAAGGCCAGTGAAGAACTTTTTCTAACCGAACCCACCCTACATCAGCAAATCAAAAAACTAGAAAAGCATATTCAAGTAAAACTATTTGAAACTGTGGGGCGAAATTTAACTTTAACTCCAGCTGGTCGTGAATTTATTCCCATGGCAAAAAGAATAATATCAACTTATGAAGAAAGTATTGAAGATATTCAACTAAAAGATAAACAGCTAGAGACTCACCTAAGTGTAGCTGTATCTCCCTACATCGCCACTTATTTACTCCCTAAATTTTTACCTTCTTTCTTTTTAGATAATCCAACTATAAATGTTTCTATTTCTGTATTGCAAAGTCACATTGCAAATAACGTTGAAAACAATCACTTTGATATTGGCATTGATCGTGAAAAACCTTATAGTAATAGAATTATTTCTGAAAAAATTTGCGAAGGAAAGATTGCTTTATTTTATCCTAAAAAAGACGACAATTTATCAGAGATTGCACTTTATCAAAATTATAAAATCTTATCTGATAACCATCCTGTTTACTGGGACTTGGTCAAAAAAGAAGTATCAAATATTGTTCCTGAATCACAGTTCACTGCTATACAAGATATTACTGTTACAGAAAAACTAATTGAAATGGAACAAGGTATCTCTTATCTACCTATTTACTTAAGAACTAGCTTCAATAATAAAATTAGTTATAGAATATCTGAACATATTACAACACCTGTATCATTTACATATTTAATGCATAGAAAAGATTCAGAAGCGATAAAGTGCTTTAAAAAATACTTTAAGGAATTTATTACACAAGAGCAAAATAAAATAGACAACTAATAGAATTGTGTTAAAAACCAAAACAATAAATTTTTATTGCATCTAATTATTATTCTATTTAAGCTGTACTAAAAACTACATATATCGCTGTGTACTGTACTCTACAATTGAGACATAAGAAAAACACTTCTGTTGAAATTTAGTAAACTAAAAACAGGAGTGTTTTAATATAGTCAAAATACTTATTCTTTAGAGACAAAATTAGCTTGCATACTACCAAAAACTGCATTACATTTTATAATGAAACTAGAATTCGACAACAAACTAATCTCCTATTCGACACAGCAAATCGGCTTCATAGAAGTGTTTTTCTCATCAGGTCCTAGTAAGGGGGATTCAGAGCGTGGAAGATCTAGACTTTTTTGTGATGACTAGCTAGAGTCCTTTATCCAAGGTTGCTAGTGTTGTTTTATGGCTAGAAGATTGCCGATCTGTCTTGCTGTCAGATAAAGGTTGGTTTTGGCTTGGCTCAGAGTTTCTTCTAGACTGGCTAATCGTGGAATACTTGCAAAAGCTGCCTGGATACCAGCTGTGGGAAAGGCAGGTAAATCCTCAGATAAACTGCCACAAATGGCTATGACAGGCACTTGACTAGGCGTCCGTCTAGCAATACCCACCGGTGCTTTTCCTCCCTCCAGCGATTGTCGATCCATGCGTCCTTCACCTACTATTACTAGATCATAGGCTTCAATGCGATGATCGAAACTGACCAAATCCAAGATGGTATCAATACCAGAGACCAGCCGGCCCTGGGCAAAAGCTACTAAGCCTGCAGCCATAGCTCCACCAGCCCCTGCACCCGGAAGCTCCAGCAGAGTGGGATCCACTAATTGGTAAAAAGCGTGCATATCTTGATCTGCTGCTGCTAACTTTTGATCTGGGAGACCTTTTTGCTTGGCAAAGACATAGGTTGCTCCCTTGGGTCCACATAAGGGATTAGTGACATCTGTTAGAACTGTGACAGAGATGTCCTTTAATCGTTCAGGTACATCGGCATCGCAAACACGTGCGACCTTGCCAAGATTGATCCCCAAAGGTTCTAGCTCCCGTCCTTCCTTATCATAGAAACGATAGCCTAGTCCAGCTGCCATGCCGATCCCTCCATCTTGACTGGCAGAACCACCGACACCTATGAAGAAATCTTTGACGCCTTGCTCAGCTAGTCTGGCTATCAGCTCTCCTAGCCCAACTGTACTGATTTCTAAAGGATCTCTCTGTTCTTGGGGAATCTTAGCGAGACCAACTAACTCCGCCATCTCAACGACAGCTTGCCGATCCTTTTGGGCATAGCGAAGACTGACTGCTTGTCCAAAAGGACCTGTTACGCTCATCTCTTGGTAGCTCATTTTTAAGCTAGCTACTAGGGCTGCAACAGTCCCCTCACCACCGTCACCGATAGGTAATTGATCGATTTGACAGTCGAGACGACTATCGTTTAAACCCTGAGCCATGCTAGCTGCAACCTCTTTAGCTGACAAGCTTTCCTTGAAAGAATCCGGTGCCACTAAAATCTTCATAACCAACCCTCCTTCTTAGTCTTATTTTCATTATACCGCAATTAGACTGTCCATCTATCTGATCAAGCTATATTTCTAGTAAAAAAGTCTGGGCTAGTACCCAAACTTTTATCGTTTTAAATTCACTAGATTTGTGCTGCGTCTGTCTTTATTTTTTAGCAGATAAGTACTGCTGTATTTGCTTGGTCAAGCCCTGAGCCGTTGCATCATCGTAGGTTTCTACGCTATTGTTACCTGTATTGGCTAAGTAGACCACATCATAAAAGGTTGTATCAAGCTGAGTCGCCTTTTCCTTAGGCGCAAAGAGTGAGGTTCCTAAGAAATAGTTTGGGGCACTGATATCAAGGTAGTCCAGAAGTCCCGGTGCCATTCCCAAGCTATTGCGGCCACCGACATCAATAGTTTGAGCTTGAACACCCTTATGGTAGATAAAGAGAGGAATCTTATCGAGATCAGGATTTGCTCTAGAGTGATCGGCATAGGTCTTTTTGAAGGCAGAGTCGGCGAAGGTCGAGTGATCGGTCGTAAAGACAATGATCGTATCCTTGGCCATATCGCTCTTTTCAAAGCGACTCATAAACTCACCAAAATGCGCATCTGCATTATAGAATTTATTGATCATAGCATCATTGCTATTCTTATAAACCTTATCCGTCGTATCTAAGGACATATGGGTCCCAAAGGTATAGATACTGGTGAAGAAGGGTTTGCCAGTCGCATGCTCTTTTTTGATGGTCTTATAGAGGTAATCATAGGCTTGACCATCTGTCATGGTGTGATCAGATCCTTCATAGCTGGCACTTGGCTTACCGAGGACTTGGTCAAACTTCATGTTGGTCAGGTATTTGGTAAACTCTTTATTGGACGGCTCTGTATTAATCATCGACGTCTGATAGCCTTGGTCCTTCAGGATGCTTTGTAGGGAAATTAGCGCATTGCTATCTCCGATATCCTGATTGTAGCCAGAATAAAGTTGCCCAACGATCCCGCTGTAAGTGGCAAAGGTGTGGTTATAATAGTTTGAAAAGCTGAGTGATTTGTCCTGATACTTTTTAACATTAGGCATGATCTGTCTTGAATCATCGACAATGTTTTGCGACAGTCCTTCTGTAAAAATGACAACGACATTGGGTTGTTTGGTCAAGGTGCTAGGTTTGTCGATATAATTAGGAATATCTTTTTTGTAAAAAAGTTTCTTATCAACAGCTACTTCCTTACTAGTTTCATAGTAGTCCTTGGCTTGGCTGATGAGACTGACATAGGCAAAGCTAGGCGAATAGGCTCCTGAAATCAGCATAGTCAGTCCCAGCTCGAGCATCAGGACGACTGATAAAAGGCCGGCATTGCTGACTCTTTTAAAGCGTATCGGTGCAATCGGTAGGAAGGTGAAAATCAGCAGGGACACTATCCCGATGGCATAGCTTACAAAATTTCCTCTGAGTGCATCCAGACTGCCTAAGTTTAGGATCATAACCAAGGTTAGAAAGTTACCTCCAAAAAACAGGACCAGGACTTGGATATTGTAAAAAAGTAGGGCAATGCTGTTGAAGATACGACCTATATTTGTCTTGGTTGAAACCAAGTAATTAGAAATCAAGGCAATAGCCGCTAATTCTAAAAGACCAACGATGACAATGAATTTATTTTTCATTGAAACATACGTCAGCAGGGTAATCATAATTGAGAAGGCATATTTCAATAATGTCAGCGTATAGGGATATTTCCCCAAAAATGATTTTATACGTGTCATGATAAGTTCCTTCTACTTTCTTTTAACTTTGCGCGTGACCCGTCTTAGAATGTATTTCCAAGAATTGATAAAGGACACTCTCATATATTTGAAGGCCCCCTTGATACCTCCAAAATAGGTAAAATCAATGTAAGAATATGGGCTAAACTGCTCTAAGCGACGTCGGTTCAAGATACGGTTGTCCAAGAAGGGAGGAACTGGCCAAGGATTTTGCGAAATCCTAAAGTCGTAGCCTTGAGCCCAAGCGATATAAACCAACATACGTTCAATCGCATGAAGAATGGTTCCTTGAGGCAGAGGTTCTCCTGGCACATCCTTATCTGTTAGACCAACGTCAAATAAGGGCTTAAGGGCATCATATTTAAACCAGGCATAGGTTCCGTAACTCATCACGTAGGTATCAGCCTCATAAAAATTGGGGTCTTTAGGAACATCAAGCTTGTCCCAAAGATCTTCCATATATTTGGTCAAGCCAAGTTCATGCCATGGATCCATGCGGACAAATCTGAAATAAGTCGGAACATCTGCAATGACGATACCAAGATCTGGCTGGGCTTCAAAATTGCTGAGAATTTTATGGGCTGGCTTGACTAACATCTCAATCAGTTCACGTCGCCAGCTTTCACCGGCCCAAAACTCTGCTTCTTTTGATTTTTTGGTATGGAAATGCCCAATGTAATCATAAGCGGACAGCTGCTCTTTGAGCTTCAGCATGGGCAGGACATCACGACCGATATTGCCTGTCACAAAAACTTGAGCCTCTAGGTCAAAATCTTTTAAGGCTTGCTGGATCTCTGGACGCTTGGAGTCCTTGTCTGTCGTGATAAAGAGATCAAACTTAAAGGGATAGTCTACAAAGATCTGGAAAAAATCAGGTAGAAGATCAATATAGTAGGCATGCAGATGGATAGCAACCGTCTTGGATAAGTGAGATAAATCCTGCTCTTGATCGGCTAGATACTTAAAGGGCAGGAGGTAATTTTGAGTGGAGGAATAAATTTTGGACAGATGCTCGATGATCAGCTCAATAGGGTAGTCAGTTGTCTCTGCAATTTCTTTAATAATAAAAGCCGAGGTGTCTTGGTTGCCTTGAAGGGGTTTGATCTTGACAAAGGGGATCTTGCGACGCAAGATTTCAGCGATATTATAATAGGTAAAATCTGGATGGAGCATGAGTCCTGTCTCAGCTGTTACCGTATCAAAAACAACACCATACTTAAATCCTGCTTTTTGAAGGCTGGTTGTAACTTGGGTTTCGTAGTTATCAATGACTTCTTGAACATCTGAGAAACTTTGAATCCCCTGCCAGAATTCCTGAAAAGCACTGGACGCCAAAACTGGCTTTTTAAAGCTCAAATAGTAGCTCTGAAGATGCTCTGATAGGCCACGGTAAGGGCGATGGTTGGTCAAGCCCCAAAAGTCTACTTCTGCATCTTCCTCAAACTTTTCATAGATAGGGGCCATATCCCAGATAGGGCCAAAGCAGGTATCATTCATCAGGGTAATGGAATCATACATGTTAAGAGATTCCCATCCTACTGCAGCCATGCCGTCCTTCCAGGCTGCAAAATCAAAGCCCTTGTTTTCACGCTGGATAAACTGGTCTAAAAGCCCTTTTTCTTTGAGGAAGCTGAGATTTTCTGAGTCTAATTGACTATTTGAAATGACTACCACCTTGTCAAAAAGGGGATTCATTTTTTCCAGTTGATAGATCACATGGGAACTCAACTGATCGTATTTATTAAAGTGAACATATAAAAGCAGGCGCTTCATTATTAGTTTCTCCTAAAGGCATTGATTAATTTCGTTGTCAGTCGCCAGCGGTGTGACTGGGTTACAGCCTGATAGCGTTGGTTTAGGTCAGCTATCTTATCCACCAGATGGGCTGCTATGTCATCTTGGTCTTGCGAGCTATCTTGCTTGTAATGCTGATAGGTCAGCTCAAAGGAAGCTGAGGATTTTTCTGTCAAATCATAGATAATCTGGGGATCTGGCTGTAAAAAATAAAATTCTCCATCAATTATCTGACCATTGGTCCAAGCTGGTAGAACCGCCTCCTGTGAAGCAGTATTGATCAATTTAACAAACTGATAAAAACTTGGTAATTCAGAGAGATCGACACGAATCCCTGTCACATCACTATCTAGCTCCAACTGGATACGATCGGACAGCTGAAAGGAAAACTCCACCTTGTCCTCTTCACTGAAGGATAAGGGAGTCTGTCGGCTAAAGTAGATACTGACCATCTGATCGTCCCATTTAGAAGCATTGACCAGGGCTAGATTCTTTTCAAAAGCAGTATGTTCAGGCAGGAGATAGGCAAGTACTTGCTTAAAATCACTATCTGGATATTTTTCTAGATAGTCCAGTTGTGTTTGCAGCAAGCGATCAAAGCGATGGGCTATTTTTTTGGCATTCTTGGTCCTTGAGTCAGATTCTGCATCCATTCGATAGACCGTCGTAGCTTCATCCAAAAAGGCCAAATTGGTCCGCTTAAAGAGTTCTAGCTGAATGTTGAAGGTGTCATCGATGGCTTCAGTATCGATCGTCTGATTAACCTCCAACATCAAAGAAGTCTCAACCAGCCAGGTCGATGCCATGGTCATGCCTTTCAGTGCTAAAAGTTTCTCATAGGAATCCATGAAGGGAATAACACGATTGGCTAAGACATGCTCATGAATCAGTCTTCCATCTGCTTCGACCATATTAAAATCAGTATTGGACCAAGAAGAGTCTGATCGGCTTTCTAAAAGAGCTACCTGTTTTTGTAATTTCTTAGGATCAATCCAGTAGTCGTCGCCATCACATCTGGCAATATAATCACCTCTGGCTTCCTGACAAATTTCAATCCAAGTCTTGGTGATACCTAGGTTGGTCTGGTGATAAAAGGGGCGAATGATGTCTGGATACTTCTCGGCATACTGCGCTATGATACGAGGCGACTGATCACTTGAGCAGTCATCAACCAGAATAATCTCAAAAGGGAAATCAGTTTCTTGGGCTAAAAAACTATCGATAGCGTCGCTGAGCCATTCCCCCTTATTATAATTGGTACAAATAACAGAAACTTTCATAGCCTTCTTTCATCCGATCTTTTCTCATCTTTTACTTAAAAGTCCAGCGACCATTTCTTTGGTAGAGTCCTGTTGCCGAATCCAATCCTGAGCGGTCCTCAGCCTTTAAGTCATCACGGTGGAGGGCAATCACTGGTGTACGACTAGAATCAGCATAGGCTAGCATTTGACCATCACGATCACGCACGGTCACTTCTAATTTTAGCTTGATATCATTTAGGTGAGCCAGATCACACTCATAGATCACGCGCTTAGGACCACTCCCCGATGTCTGATGATCCATTGAATTATCATTGTAAACCCATATGTTGCGATCCACATCTGTTAAGGATAGCGCAATATAGGTCGGTTGGTCTTGGCGGACCACATAGGAGATTTCAAAAGTGATTTTTTCTTTAGGAGTGGTCGGATTTGGTGATAGGAGTTTGACCTTGAGCTGGTCTACTATAGCATCTGGATCTATCTGCTCTTGCACGGTATCATCTTCTGGCAGAGCTTCAGTATTGTCAAAGCTGTATTGATTGGCCACATTAAAAGGCTCTCCATAGGCCTTAACCAAGCCATCTTCAATCAGTACTGCTCGGTTACAATACTTCTTCACCGCAGCCATATCATGGGTCACAAGAATAGTGGTCTTACCGCTTTCTTTACGTTCCATGAAATAGTCATTACATTTACGCTGAAAAGCTTCATCACCTACTGCTAACACCTCATCCAGAATAAGGATATCTCCCTGAGCCTTGATAGCCACTGAGAAGGCTAGACGCACCTGCATACCGCTGGAATAGTTTTTTAGTTTTTGGTTCATAAACTCTTCAAGCTCTGCAAAGGCTACGATATCGTCGTACATGGCATCGACTTCCTCGGTTGAAAATCCGAGAAGAGCGCCATTCATATAGACGTTTTCCCGTCCTGTCAATTCTGGATTAAAGCCAACACCGAGCTCGATAAAGGAAACTAGCTTGCCATCAATCGTAACAGTACCTTGTTCTGGCACGTAAATTTGAGAGATGATCTTGAGCAAGGTTGACTTACCTGAGCCATTGCGGCCCACAATTCCAAAAAAGTCTCCCTTGTTGACTTCAAAATTAATATCCTTAAGGACATGCTGCTCCTTATAGCCCTTGATTCCCTTAAACCGGTTGACCATGGTTGTCCTTAAGCTGTTAGAGGACTCTACAGGCAGTTTGAAAAATTTACTAACATGATCTACTTTAACAGCAATATTATTATCATTTGTCATTATAGAATCTCCGCAAATCTCTTAGAACTTTTGGTGAATATAGCAAAACCGATGGCAAAAATGATCAGGGGCAAAAGGTAGGGAATCGCATAATAATACCAGTGATTGATTAAGTTCCAAATCGTTAGATTAGCCTTGTCAATCAAGATATAGCGAAAATCCTGAATCATCTGAGCCAGAGGATTCATCATCATTATCTTACCTGCTAATATGCCCTTTGGACCTTGGTTGGTAATAAAGGTTAGGGGATAGATGATAGGAGTGGCATACATCCCCGCCTGCAGGACGACATCCCAGATCTGCCCAATATCACGGAACTTGACATACAGTGTCGCTAACAACAAGGCCACACCCCAAGCCATAATGAAGAGTTCTAAAAAGAGGGGAAGGGCAAAAATCACTTGCCAACCGAGCTGAACACCATTAATCAAGGCAAAGACGAGGACTACTAACAAGTTGATGATAAAGTTGATCAAGGCGCCGCAAACTGACGACAGAACTATGATAGACTTAGAAAAGTTCAGCTTTCTAAGAAGATCGCCTCGCGTTACAATGGAAACCATCCCCATGCTCGTCGCCTCTGTAAAGAAAGACCAAATCACATTGGCCAAGAGGAGGGCAACCGCAAAATGTGGCACATCGCCTCCTAAACGCAAGAAGCGAATAAAGACGGTATACATGATTAGAAATAGCATCAAGGGTTTCAAAATTGACCAGAGATAGCCAACCACACTCCCTTGATAGCGCAATTTAAAATCCGTTTTAATCAGTTCTTTTAGTAAAATACGATTTTTCTTACTAAACAGATTCATAATAAACTCCTAAACTAAGATGAAAAGAATCATTCGCCCTAGCGAAAATTTTGTTAAAGATCCAGAGCCCTTATATCCAGGCTTGCATAAGAAATGGTGAAAAACTTTTTATAGCGCTAGAAAATAGTATCACTATTATTCATACGAGCGCTAAAAGCATAGGCAGGGTATAATTTGAGATGGTAGCCTACTTTCTTAATTCTCTGTTCAAAATATAGAAAGCGAGGATCTATTCAATCTCTAAGGGGTATAGCCATGAGTCTTATAGGTTTTATAGCCCAATTTTGTTAAGATAAGGGTTCTAAAAACTAAGGTATGAAAGGCTCTATTTTTTCTAAAACACCGATCTTTGAGCAGGCGCCTTCTCTCCTTAAAAGAAACTTCTGTCAGGGATAGGTAATCCTCAATTAACTGTCTTTGTTCTGGACTTAGATCCAATTGCAAGAGCTGCTGAGCTTGCTCTTGACTAGAATCGATCAGCCACCAATACTTAGCTAAGAGCTTGTGGGGACGCAACCAATTCCTGAGACGTTTGGATAAGGTTCTGGCCCCGAGGACATTAGCATCATGTTGGCGGTAGAGCTGGGTTGGGAGATCCAGATAGATCAACTTACCTTTGCTTGCTGCAATCAAGGCTAAAAACCAGTCATGCATCACGACATGCTCTAAGCTCCTAGCTAGCCAGAGATCTGCCAGACTACGATTGATCATAGTCGTTCCACCTGTTACTGTATTTTCTGTCAATTCCTGTAAAAGACTGGTGTTGGCATGATCAGATTGGACTTTGATCATACTCTCATGGATAATTGCTAGATTTTGATCGACTACTTTTAAGTCTGTATAAACTAGCAGGGGGAGGTCTTTTGAAAAGGTCTTCCCTTCTTTTAGACAGCGCTCAAGCTTTTCAGGTAACCACACATCGTCTTGGTCGCAAAAAAAGTAAAAATCTGCAATCTCTTCCTTAACCAAGGTATAGAAGCTTTCTATTACCCCCATATTTTCCCGATGATCAGCATTGATAAACTGGATACGAGAATCTCGATTAACGTAGCTGGAAATGATATCTGGAGTACTATCGCTAGAGCCATCATCACGTATTAAAAGCGTCCAATCTTGATAGGTTTGATCTAAGATACTATCGATCTGTTCGGCTAAAAAGCGCTCACCATTGTAGGTTGATAGTAAGATATTAACCTTCATGTAAAAACAGCTCCTCATACTCTCTAACGATTTTTTCCCAAGAATAATGCTCAGCCATATGCGCTCTTGCTTTTTGCCCTAGCGAAGTGTAGTCTTTCTTAGCATCATAGCGATTGATTAATTGACTCAGACTCCCCTTTTCCTTGCTCCAAAATACAGCAGTATCTTGGGCGACACTTTTATTAAAAGCTACGTCTAAAACCAGGTTTAAATCTGTATGGGCCAAGGCCTCTAAAAGACCCGGATTAGTCCCACCGACCTCGTGTCCATGAATATAAGCAAAGGCAGCTTGGCGGATATAGGTCAAAAGGTCACGATTATAGACAGTCCCTACAAATTTCACACGGTGATCTTGGTCAAAATGTGTCTTTTGCTGGAGTTCTTTAAAGTAAGCACTGCCTTCATGATTACAAATAATGATAAGATCACGTTGAGTCTGACTGGCCATAAACTCTCGAATAGCTGTTTCATAGTTATTCTCTGGGACAAAGCGCCCCACAATCAGATAATAGTCCTTTTCTTGAGTCTGCCATTTTTGGTAGAATTCCCTAACTTCTTTTGATTCCTGCCTTAGGGGTGAGGGAGATAAGTCGGTGCCATAAGCGATGAACTGCGTTTTTGCCCAGGGATAGGATGATTTGATATAGGATTCTATCCCCAGATTGTCTGAGATTACTAAGTCTGCTTTTTTGGTCATGATCTTTTCAGCGTACTTGAGATAAGACTGAACGGGTCGTGACCACTTGGAACGTTTCCACTCTAAACCGTCTGGATTAACATAGAGCTGTCCTTCCAGTCTATGAATCTTTCGAGCTAGGGGGGCAATGAAGGCACCAACTGTGTTACCTAAAATGTAGAAAATAGGCTTTTTAATCTGCTGCTCTCTGATCCATTTGAGCGCATAAGTGATAGCCTGCCAATCATAGGCAATGACACGTGCCGGTCCCAATTTGGGTGGATTTATTGTAAAACAATCCACTCCTAAATAGTCAAAATGTCGGCCAGTTACCTCATCGCTCAAGCAAGCAACATGGTAGGTTATTTGAGCTGATTGGCGGTGTTTTACCAACTCTTCCACAAAGGTTTCAAAGCCGCCGTATTGAGCAGGTAAACCTCTGCTTCCAATGATAAAAACGTGCTGCATGTAGAAGACCTCCATTTTAACCATACAATCACTTTATTATAGCATATTTTAGGCTGTCTTATGCGCTTTATCCCTAAAAATGACTGACTGAAACCAAAAAAGAGGCTGGGAAGCTATCACATTCCCGACCCCTTTTGTCATCATCTAAATTTGTCAAATTAAGATAGCAGCTGACAGTCAGACTAAATCGACTATCAATTTGATCCTCACTCTTTCATGGTTATCAAGTACCAATCCTCATTACAGTGAAGCACCAATGCTTGGTTCTATTTCTGCAACTAAGTACTAATTATTTTATAATTTAGTACCCTGGCGATAAAATTCTTTAAGAGCATCCTGCCAGGTGGGAATGACAAACCCTGTAGCCTTGGCTTTGTCTAGACTAAGTGTTGAGTTTTTGGGACGTTTAGCCTTGGCAGGAAACTGGCTCGAATCTACTGGAACCACTTCCACATCACGATCCTTTAGAATCTCTTTAGCAAAATCATACCATGTCGTATCTTCATGAGCATCATTTGAGAGGTGGTAATATCCAAAATCTTTTTGATTTTCTGTCAAATACGTCATAAATTCTGCCAGAGTACGTGTCCAAGTCGGGCGACCGTGTTGGTCATTGACAACTGTCAAGCGAGGGTGCTTATCTGCTAAACTTTGCATGGTAAAAACGAAGTTCTTGCCATAATTTCCAAAAACCCAGGCTGTCCGAATGATGTAGAAATTATCCAGAATTCTTTCCACAGCCTCTTCTCCTAGACGTTTGGTCCGGCCATATTCAGTTTGAGGAGAGGGGAGATCTGTTTCTACCCATTCTTGGCCAATCGGTTTTTCTCCATCAAATACATAGTCAGTAGAAATATAAACCAGAGTGGCACCAAAAGCTTTTGCAGCTTCAGCAATATTCTCAGTACCAGTTACATTAATGGCATAATCTAGTTCTTTGCCCTCTTCTTCTGCAGCATCTACTGCTGTATAAGCAGCACAGTGATAGACTAAACTTGGCTTCACTTGATCAAAGACACGCTGAACGGCCTCTTTATCTGTGATATCCATTTCTGCCACATCTACAGCTACATATTCTTCGTCACGCTCATCAAGTAAGTAATGGAGTTCTGTACCAAGCTGTCCATTTGCACCTGTAATTAAAATCATAATTGTCTCCTAGAATTGTTCCATAAGCCTTCTAAAAAATGGGCTATCCTTTTTCTTTTACAATGTAGACGGGGCGTTTTTTAGTCTCAAGGAAAATTTTTGCAATATATTTCCCAATAATACCAAGTGCCAGCAACTGTAAACCACCAAAGAACATGATGACAGATACTGTCGATGCCCACCCTACTACTGGATTACCAAAGAGAAGGTTGCGGACAACAACAAAGATAATAGAGCAGCCCGCCACAAGAAAACTCAATAATCCAATCCAAGTTGCCAGATTAAGAGGTGCTTCTGAGAAATTGATAAATCCATCGATAGAGTATTTAAGCAGTGACCAGAAATTCCATGATGTGTCACCCGCTACACGCTCTCGATTTTCATATGGAAGATAGGTGACATCGTAACCTACCCATGAGAATAAGCCTTTTGAAAAGCGGTTGACCTCGTTTAGTTCCAAAATGCTGTCAACCACCTGACGGGTCATCAGTCGGAAATCTCGTGCACCATCAACCATTTCTGTATCCGAAATTTTATTAACCAGCCAATAAAACAGGCGAGCAAACATAGAGCGTAAGAAAGGCTCTCCTTTTCGATCGGCACGGCGTGTTCCGACGACATCAAAGCCTTCTTGAATTTTTTGGTACATCTCAATCAGCAGCTCTGGTGGGTCCTGCAGGTCAGCATCCATGACGGTGATAAAATCCCCTTGCGCAGCTTCAAGCCCAGCCAGCAGAGCAGCCTCCTTGCCAAAATTACGAGAAAATGACAGGTAGTGGACATTATCATATTGCTGAGACACTTCTCTAAGAACTGATAGCGTCTTATCCTTTGAGCCATCATTGACAAAGATATAGGTGAAAGCGACTTCCTGAGACATCTTCTCTTCAACTTTTTTGGTCTCTACCAAAAACGGTTGAATAGTCGCTTCTTCGTTGTAACAAGGTACGACAATACTAAGTTGCTTCATCTTTTGCTCTACTCCTTATCGAATTCCCAGCGCTATACGAGCATAGCGACTCATGCGCTCAATCGTCCAAGCTGGTGTCCAGACTAATTTAACCTCAACTTTAGTCACTTCCTTTACTTCTTTAATCACGTCATAAATCTGATCAGTCAGTAAGTCTGCCAAGGGACAACCCATGGTTGTCAATGTCATATCAATTTCTGTATAGCCATCATCTTGAAAACGGATAGCATATACCAAGCCTAGGTTGACGATATCGATCCCCAACTCGGGATCAATAACCATCTCTAACACTTCAAGTATATGATCTTTAATCTTCTCCACTTCCTGAGCGGTATACTTTTGTTCTGCCATTGCAGTTCCTCCTTGACTCATTTTGATTCTTTACGTGATTATCATCTAGATGTGGGATCCTTCATCTCTCAGACGCTTAGCTAACCTTCTATCTCTTGATCTTTCGATAGATGATGTAACCCACTTTGTTTCTAGATAACGGTTTGACCTATTCTACTGGACTTGCGCTACTTTCTCATTTTTAGGCGGTGATTGATTTGATCCACTGGATCTGCGTCGCTCTTTAATTTCTCAGCAACGGTTAAAAACCTCCACTGGAGGTTTTTAATCCTCCATAAAGTCTTTGAGTTGTTTGCTGCGACTTGGGTGGCGAAGTTTACGCAAGGCTTTGGCTTCAATTTGGCGAATACGTTCACGAGTAACATTAAAGACCTTACCAACATCTTCTAAGGTGCGCATCTTACCATCATCTAGTCCAAAACGCAGACGCAGGACATTTTCTTCGCGATCTGTTAAGGTATCCAGGACATCGTTGAGCTGCTCACGTAAGACAATACGTGTTGTATAGTCTACAGGATTTTCAATTACTTCATCCTCAATAAAGTCACCTAAATGACTGTCATCTTCTTCACCGATAGGTGTTTCCAAAGATACTGGTTCTTGAGCAATTTTAAGAATTTCCCTAACCTTATCAGGTGTCATATCCATACGCTCAGCAATTTGTTCCGGTGTCGGATCTTGTCCTAGCTCCTGCAAAAGATTGCGCTGTTCACGAACCAATTTATTGATCGTCTCAACCATATGGACCGGAATACGTATGGTGCGTGCTTGGTCAGCAATCGCACGTGTAATGGCTTGGCGAATCCACCACGTCGCATAAGTCGAAAATTTGAATCCTTTTGAGTAGTCAAATTTATCAACTGCTTTCATCAGTCCCATGTTTCCCTCTTGAATAAGGTCAAGGAACTGCATGCCACGACCAACATAGCGTTTGGCAATAGAAACAACCAGACGTAGGTTAGCTTCTGCCAAACGTTGCTTAGCTTGGAGGTCACCTTGGGCTGCTGCAATAGCTAGTTCTTTTTCCTCTTCAGAATTCAAGAGCGGAACAACACCGATTTCTTTTAAATACATACGAACAGGGTCATTGACCTTGGCTGAATTACTTCCTATCAGTTCTTCATCTGTCAAATCTTCCGGCTGTGGAGCTTCCACTACATATTTCGATGAGGGATTTCCTTCCTTATCTGTAATAGAAATCCCACCATCTGTCAGACGCTCAAGCAAATCATCAATTTGATCAGCATCCAAAGTAAATGGAACAACCAATTTTTCAGTTACTTCATCATCAATCGCTGTTCCTTCTTTTTTGTGATTGCGGATAAAATCAGCGACTTGAACATTAAATGTTGCATTTGTTTTTTTTGTTGCCATATTTGCCTCTATTCCATATTTCTTTTTTGGGCAATGAGGGCCTGAAATTCCATCATTGCAAGGTCTGTATCCCCATGGTTACTTGATTCACGGATCAGTTTTCCCCGTTCTCTCATTATCTGCTCTTGGTGAAGCTTTTCGATTCTCTCTTCTAGCAAAGCAATTTCGTTTTCACCCACAGTGTCTGGGAGAGGCTCCTCCAAAACCTGGTAATAGGCCTGGCGCCAATCATCAGGCATCTCAGCTAGGTCAAGATCACTTATTTCACCGTGCTGACAAAGCAGTTCATAGAGGCCTTTGAGCTGGGGCGATTCAAAGGTAAAGTCCTCTCTATTTCGAAAATCATTAAAGATATAGTCATGGTGCATGATTCTGTGGAACAGTTGGTTTTCAGCCCTTTGAAATGCCGTTAAGGACTTGGTCGTCAAGACCTCAGTGATCACTGGTGGCCGGCTCATAATTTCCTGCTTAGCGGCAGTGTCACTGCGGCTGGCCCTAAGATTTAGACGCTCGTTATTGACAGATTGCTCCACCTGCATATAGTCAAAATGGGGCATCTCCTCAGCAACCATATTGATATAGGTATTTTGAGCCGTGATCGACTGCACTCTGGCGATAATCTTAGCGATTTGCTCAACATAAGAAATTTCAGCTTGAAGATTATCAATATTTTCTGGCTTAAGATAATGGATCCAAAATTCTGTGCTCGAAATCCTTGATTTAGTCAATAGGTCAGCTAGAGCTTGCTCAGAATTAGCTTTTATGTATTCATCCGGGTCCATCTGATTCGGTAGGCGAACGATCTCAATCGTCAGATCATCCAAGATCTCCAAGGACTTGGCTATAGCGCTTTGGCCAGCACTATCACCGTCATAGGTTAAAACCACTTTTTTTGTATACTTTTTCAGGTGTGTCACGTGCTCTTTAGTCAGTGACGTTCCCATAGAAGCAACAGCATTTTCAATACCAGCTCGATAGGCTGCAATCACGTCCATAAAGCCCTCCATGAGGTAGACTTCATGGCTTTTTTGAATTACAGGTCTGGCTTGGTCCAGATGGTAAAGTTCATAAGATTTATTGAAAGCAGCAGTCGCTCTAGTGTTCTTATACTTGGCTTGCTTGGCTAATTCGTCTTGCTCTGTCCAAATCCTTCCAGAAAAACCAATCACATGGCCTTGATCATCTGTCAAAGGGAACATAATACGATTGCGGAAGGCATCGTAAATCTCACCGGATTCTGATAGATTGAAAAGTCCTGAATTGATAACAGTCTCTTCGTCGTATTGAGATGACAGACGCTGATAAAGGTAATTGGTCTCTTCTGGCGCCAAACCGATGCCGAAATACTCAATCACCTCATCTGTCAATCCTCGCTCATGCAGGTAGTGTTTAGCCTGCTCACCGACTCTTGTCGTCTTTAAGACAGCCTGATAAAACTTACTAGCATCTTGATTGATCGTAAAAATCTTTTGCTGAGGGTGCTGAATCTTGGATTGGCTTGGGGCATCCACTGCAATCGCCATACCGATACGCTCAGCCAAAATTCGGACACTCTCTATAAAAGTGATCTGGCGATACTCCTCTAAGAACTTGAAAACATCACCTGATCTACCACAACCAAAGCAGTGAAAAAACTGTCTATCCTCAATAACATTAAAAGATGGTGTGCTTTCCTTGTGGAAAGGACACAAGCCCAAATAGTTACGACCAGCCTTAGTCAAACTAACAACCTCACCGACAATGTCTACGATGTTCACGCTAGACTTGATTTCAGCAATTTGCTCTTTACTAAGTGCCACACTATCACCTCCAGACCTTGAAAATCTTTTAAAGTTTTACCTCTTATTATAGCATTTCACCCTTGGAAGAGTCAATTATAACCCTTGTAAAAGGAGGTTTGGCAACGCTTATTTTGTTCATTATTTTACTCTTGAAATTAAAGACTCATTTCTCGTTTTCTAACTGATTTTTCTAATCCGGCTAAATGTATTCAGATTTGTGAGCAATTAGCTTGACCTTGTCATTTATGTTTCGTTATACTAGACTGGTATTATTTTGAAAGGAATCATTTTATCGTGATTAAAGAACTTAAAGATTTTTTGTTCAAGGGTAACGTCCTTGATCTTGCTGTTGCCGTTGTAATGGGGGCCGCTTTTAATGCCATCATTACCTCACTCGTTTCTGACGTGATTACACCACTAGTCCTTAATCCGGTTGTTGAAGCGGCTAATGTTGAAAACTTGGCTGCTCTGTCATGGAACGGTGTTGCTTATGGTAGTTTCTTGAGCGCTGTCATCAACTTCTTGATCGTTGGTATCACTCTCTTCTTTGTTGTAAAAGCTGCCGAAAAAGCCATGGCTGCTTCCAAGAAGGCCGAGGCTGAAGCAGCGGCTAATGAAGAAGCTGCTCCTACTCAGGAAGACCTGCTTGCTGAGATCCGTGATCTTTTGGCTAAAAAATAATTCTTATTCTGATAAAAGCAGTTGGGCTTTCTCCCAACTGCTTTTTATTATACAAAAACGTGTCATCAATCAAAAGACCTAGGTCCGTTGCCTAGGTCTTTTTTAATCTGCATTAGAATTTTTTACGTTTACGAGCTGCTTCTGATTTGCGTTTACGCTTTACAGAAGGCTTTTCATAGTGTTCACGTTTACGAGCTTCTTGAAGAGTACCCGCTTTAGTAACCGAACGTTTGAAACGACGAAGAGCATCGTCAAGTGATTCGTTCTTACGTACAACTGTTTTAGACATGGATTTCACCTCCTCAAGATCAATGTAACGATAATACGTTCTAGACTAGAATAGCTAATTTTCATTTGCTTGTCAACCATTTTTGACTATTGTTGCTAAAAAGAATCGTGACAAATGTCCAGTCTCGTTAGTATTGTTCGATAATTTCAAAATGGTAAAGGGTGAAAGCTAGACTTATTTGCTAGGAAATCTTAGTAGCCCTTATATACTACAGAGAGTTTCAGTGCTTGATACAGCACTGATTAGTAGTTGATTGAGGCTGCTTTTTTCAGCTATCCGACGGTTATTTTTCTGATTCTTCATTCACTTTTTGGACAAAGTAATCAATCTTACCGTCTTTTTTCAATTTTGTAATAATGGTGTTGATGCGATCACGTAAGGCAATAGACCCCTTTGGTAGCGCAATGGCATAAGAGCTGCCATCTACTTTTTTCAAGGTGATATTAGCAACAGCTAAATCGGGGTGCTTAGCAACGTATCCTTCTGCGATAGCGTTCTCCATAACGATCCCTTCGATCTGACCATGCTCAAGCTCATTGATTCCTTCACTATTTTGTGTCAATGATACCGCAGAGGCTTTTGGGATCTGGTCTTGAAGGACGCCCTCTTGAATGGTTCCTTTTTGGGCTGAAACAGATACCCCATCAAATGAATCTACAGATGTATATTTTCCAAGATCAGCTTTTCTAACCACTACTACATTTTTGGATTCAAAATAAGGTTCTGTAAACTCAAACGAGTCTTTACGATCTTCTGTAATTGAAATACCTGAAATGCCGTAATCCGCTTTGCCGATAGCAACACTACCCAGTACATTTGAGAAAGAGACCCCGAGAAAATGGGGCTTAACACCAAGTTCTTTAGCAATTTCTTTGGAAATTTCAACATCGATACCAGCAATTTGATCCTTGCCATCCACCAGCTGTTTGTATTCAAAGGGAGCAAAATCTGGGCTAGTTGCTATAATGAGGGTCCCTCGAGATTGAACATCCTTCAAAGAGTTATCAGCTTTCTTATCAGACCCATTAAAGACACCGTAGGCACCCAGGATCAGTAAAACGGCAAGAGCGACTAGCACTATAAAATTTTTTCTTAAAGACATTGTTATCCACCATTAAGCTGTTTAGCTGGCCTATCCTTTATTTTTATACTATTTTAGCTTATAAAAATACACCTGTCAAGTTTTCATCCCTCAGTAAAAGAACTTACTCTTCCACTCACCATTGACTTTCTCGTCGTAAAAATACTCAGAAAGTTCTTCGTCATCAAAGACTCGAAGGAGCTCTAGCATATCATAGGCTAGGGTCATACGAGTGAGGTCCTTTCGATTAACCCAAAGGACTTCTCCTTCTTGGGAGGATCTGAGCTCACCTTCATACCCACGCGCTTTATACAAAAAGACGAGATAGCGCATCCCTTCATCTGTGTGCCAATCCTTCATTCCTACTAGTTTTGGTCGATGGATAGTGAGCCCAGTTTCTTCTAAAACTTCCCGAATGACAGCATCATTCAGCGCTTCACCTGTTTCAATATGGCCGCCCGGTAATGCTGCTCCTGACCAAGCATAACGCTTGGGATCACGAATTTGCATAACAATATTGTCATGCTCATCTTCAATCAGACACATATTGGTTAAAATAACTTGAGACGCACGAGGCATGGTAGAGTGCTTCCTTTCCATCACAGTGATCTATTTAGGCTTTATTATAACACATAGGTCATGCAAAAAATTTAGTTGGATAGCTATCTTTCTCATTATTTAACATGTTGGCTACATTGAATTAGCGAAAGAGGTATTATTTTAGTATATAATAGTTATATGAATTATCTTATCACCTATTTGATTAGGCAGTCGAAACAGCCAAGTGGTCTGGTCGGTCGTCTCCTCACTAAAATCTGGTCAACTTATTTTCAAAAGCTGAGTCTTTGGACACTGAACTTAACGACTATACCACAAAGCGCTAGAATTCTTGATATCGGCTTTGGCGGTGGGAGTAATATCAAGTCCCTTGTATCGATAGCTAAAGAGGCCTATATTTATGGTATTGATGTGTCTAATGAAGCCTATAAACAAGCGAGCAAACTGAATCGCCAACTCATCCAAAATGGACAGGTCCACCTCAGCCTAGCAGATGTCGCTCAACTCCCTTTTTCAGATCAAAGTTTTGATCTCATTGTGGCAACACAAACCCACATCTATTGGGATGAACTCGCCGAAGGTCTGGCAGAATGCGCACGCGTTTTAAGAAAAGACGGGCAACTCCTTATCAGCAGCGAAAAGGACAAAATCAATTATCATTTACCCGCATACAGTGATCCAAACGATTTTGTTGCTCTACTAAACCAACAGGGCTTTTCCGAAATTACGGTCAAAGATACCCCATCTTATATCGGTTTTATTTGCCAGAAAAAACAGAGCTAGCCTTATGCATTAGCCCTGTTTTTTTACTTTTTAAAGATAGACAATAGGAAAGCAGACAATCTCCTTACTTAATCCATGGCCTTCAGCTCTAACACCATATCACGAATCTGAGCGGCCAGTTCAAAGTCAAGCAGCTCAGCAGCTTCTTGCATCTCTTTTTGGAGCTTCTTGATGGCCTCTTGACGTTCTTTCTTGGACATGGTCGATACATCCATCTCATCTGCTACTTGTGTTTCTTCATTGGTCTTAGTAATAGCAATAAGGTCCCTAATTTCCTTTTTGATCGTTTGCGGAACAATACCGTGCTCTTCATTGTAGGCCATTTGAATTTGTCGGCGACGGGCGGTTTCATCCATTGCTTTTTGCATAGACTCTGTCACCGTATCGGCATACATGATAACATGACCCTGGCTATTACGGGCAGCACGACCGATGGTCTGGATGAGGCCGCGTTCATTGCGCAAGAAGCCTTCCTTGTCAGCGTCCAAAATAGCAATCAAACTGACCTCAGGCACATCGATTCCTTCACGCAGGAGATTGATCCCAATGAGCACATCAAAGACTCCTAGGCGCAAATCACGAATAATCTCCGTTCGCTCCAGAGTCTTAATGTCGCTGTGCATATACTTAACCTTAATTCCCATCTCTTTAAGATAGTCGGTCAAGTCCTCTGCCATTTTCTTTGTGAGAGTTGTGATGAAAGTGCGCTCGCCCTTTTCGACACGGTCATTGATTTCACCTAACAAATCATCCATCTGCCCCATAGTAGGACGCACTTCGACTTCTGGATCAAGCAAGCCGGTCGGACGAATAATCTGCTCAATTACTGTGTCAGTCTGCTCCATCTCATAGTCACCTGGAGTGGCAGACACGTAGACAATCTGATGGACATGGCTTTCAAACTCTTCACGACGTAAGGGACGATTGTCCAATGCACTAGGCAGTCGGAAACCATAATTAACCAGCATCTCCTTGCGGGAGCGGTCACCATTGTACATTCCCTTGATCTGTCCCATAGTCATGTGGCTTTCATCAATCATGATGAGAAAATCTTCCGGAAAGAAATCCAGCAAGGTATAAGGCGGCTCCCCTTCACTGCGCCCATCCATGTGACGGGAATAGTTTTCGACACCATTGGTGTAACCCATCTCACGCAGCATCTCAATATCATAGTCTGTCCGCTGTTTGAGACGCTGAGCTTCCAGAAGCTTGCCTTCGGATTCAAAGAGCTGCAGCTGGTCTTCAAGCTCAGCTTGAATTTTACTGATAGCCACTTCCATGTGTTCTTCATTGGTCATAAAGTGGGTCGCTGGGAAAATTGCCAGATGATCCACTTCACCTAAATGATGACCTGTTAGGGCATCAATCTCACGGATACGGTCGATCTCATCTCCAAAAAATTCAATTCTGAAGGCGTGCTGGTCACGGCTGGCTGGAAAGACCTCAACCACGTCACCTCGAACCCGGAAGCGCCCCCGTTGGAAATCGATGTCATTGCGTTCAAATTGAATATCAACTAAATCGTTGAGAAGCTGGTCACGGGAGATTTCTTGACCGGGACGCAGGCTAACCACACTATCCGAATATTCTTTTGGCGACCCCAAACCGTAGATACAGCTGACAGAGGCTACAACGATAACATCGTTGCGCTCCAACAGTGCTGAAGTCGCTGAGTGACGAAGCTTATCAATTTCATCATTGACCGAGCTATCCTTCTCGATATAGGTATCAGACGAAGGGACATAGGCTTCTGGCTGATAGTAATCATAATATGAGACGAAGTACTCGACAGCATTGTCAGGGAAAAACTCCTTAAATTCTCCATAGAGCTGACCCGCTAAGGTCTTGTTATGAGCGATGACCAGTGTCGGCTTGTTGACCTTGCTGATGACTTGGCTCATGGTATAGGTCTTACCTGTCCCTGTTGCACCTAGCAAGATTTGAGCCTTCTCACCACCCTCAATGTTATCGACTAATTGTTCAATAGCTTGCGGTTGGTCTCCTGATGGTTCATACTTAGAGACTAATTTAAATTGATTATCTGTTACACGCTCAATCATCTTTACTCCTTATTTTTTTCATATAATCTATAATTTCAACTGTAGAAAACTTGGTTACAAAAATGATCCTAAAATCCACAATACGTGTATTTTGGATTGTTTCCAACTTTCCCTTACCCCTGTAACCAAATTGTTTGGCATAAGAAACTGCCTGATTTCCTTCCTTGAATACAAGGTAAAAATATGCATAGGTACTTTCCATCACACTGCCTGCAGATAAGTGTGACTCATTATCTACCACTTGTGCCACCTTTAGGGTATTTTTGAAAATCCGGTTGGCACTGTTTCCATACCCTTCGCTGAACTCTTGAGATAGTGTCTTATTTCGTCGACCGATCGTTTCAATCAGGTCATAAGGTATCACCAAGCGCTTATTCCTAAACAGACCATAATAACGGGTGACTGCCGTCTCATCGAAACGAAATACAATTCGTCCTTGAAAGAGACCAATCCCGAAGTGAATAGCAGGTAAAAGTGCTACGAGAGCAAAAACGCCATTAAATACTAGATAAATCAGTCTTTCTAACCAATCAAAATCAGGCAAAAAGAACCCGCTTAAAAACAGCATTAACCAGAAAAGGCCGAATGGTCCACATAACACTATGACCGTTAGGGTCTTCCATAAGCTATATCTTATTGTCATCACATTCTCCCACTGTTCCTTTTATCTATTTTATCACAATTCAAATGCTTCGTTTGTCATCACATTCTACTTGCAACATTATTTTTTAGAAGTCCATGTTATATTTTCTTACATAGATCTCTAAAAAATTTGAACCTGCTACCTTTTTTTGGTAAAATAGGGTCATATCTTACATTATTATAAGGAGAAAAATATGAAGAACAAACTGCTGGCACTTACAGCGAGTGTCTTATCAGTCTTCTTTATTTTCAGTGGTAAGGTTGAAGCAGCTGATAAGATTTCGATCGTATCGGATACCGCTTATGCCCCATTTGAATTTATGGACACTGACCACAAATATAAGGGGATTGATGTCGATATTATCACCGAAGTTGCTAAGCGATCTGGCTGGGACTATAAGCAAACCTACCCTGGCTTTGATGCTGCTATGAATGCGGTCTTATCTGGGCAATCTGACGGTCTAATGGCAGGAACGACCGTCACAGAAGCTCGAAAAAAAGAATTGACCTTCTCAGATACCTACTATGACACAGCTGTCGTCATCTATACAAAAAAAGGAGAAGACAGTGTCAGTGATTATCAGCAGCTGAAAGGAAAGACTGTTGGGGTCAAAAATGGAACGGCCGCACAGGCTTGGCTAAACGAACATGCTTCTGAATACGGTTACACCGTCAAAACCTTTGATACCAGCGATTTGATGAACAATAGCCTTGATCAGGGTAATGTCTATGCTGCTATGGATGATAAACCTGTCGTCCAATACGCTATCAAGCAAGGTAAAAATTATGAAATGAATATGGAGGGTGAAGCTGTTGGTAGCTTTGCCTTTGGGGTCAAAAAAGGCAGTGATAAAGAATACTTAGTCGATGATTTCAATAAGGCTCTAGCCGCTATGAAAAAAGACGGTACTTACGATAAGATCATGAAGAAATGGCTGGGAGATTCTGTCAATGAAAATTCAACAACCCCTTCTGCCCAGCTAAAATTGACCGGAAAGGCTGATGCCAAGGCTAAGTCTGTTAAAGATACCTATACTATCGTATTAGATTCGTCTTTTGCACCGTTTGAGTTTCAAAAAGGCAATGATGCTTACACTGGTATAGATGTCGAACTCATTCAAGCTATTGCTAAACAACAAGGCTTTAAGGTTAAATTACAATATCCTGGCTTTGATGCTGCACTTAATGCTGTTCAAACCAGTCAAGCAGATGCTATGATTGCTGGTATGTCCATAACGGATGAACGTAAAAAGCAATTCGATTTTTCGGATGCTTACTACACCTCAAAGATTATTGTCGCTGTTGCATCAAATTCTCAGGTCAGCAAATATGAAGACCTCAAGAATAAAACTGTCGGTGCTAAGAAGGGAACCTCTTCTTATGAATGGTTGAGCGCTAACGACGACAAATACGGCTTTAAGGTCCGTGCTTTCGATGATGGTTCTACCCTGTATGATAGCCTTAACAGCGGTACTGTGGACGCTATTATGGATGATGAAGCAGTCCTAAAATATGCCATCTCTCAGGGGCGTAAATTTAAAACACCTATTGCAGGTGAAAAATCTGGGGATCTTGGATTTGCTGTTAAGCGTGGTTCCAACCCTGAATTAATCCAAATGTTCAACAATGGTCTTGCTCATTTGGTCAAAACTGGTGAATACGACAAGATCATCAACAAATACTTAGGGTCTAATAAGACTGCCAACACTGATGCTGCAGATGAGACAAGCATTTGGGGGCTGATCAAAAACAACCACGAGCAATTACTGCAAGGGCTCTGGATTACTATTGCCCTGACCCTACTTTCCTTTGCTATTGCTATGGTCATCGGGGTTATCTTTGGTATGATGGCAGTTGCTCCAAGTAAGACTCTCAGATTAATCTCTCAAATCTTCGTTGATGTTGTCCGTGGTATTCCTTTGATGATTGTAGCAGCTTTCATCTACTGGGGAATTCCTAACCTGATTGAATCCATTACCGGTAAGCAATCACCTATCAATGATTTCTTAGCAGCTACTATCGCCCTCTCGCTCAATGGTGGTGCCTATATTGCTGAGATTGTGCGGGGCGGTATCGAAGCTGTTCCTAAGGGACAGATGGAGGCTAGTCGAAGCTTGGGAATCTCCTATGGAACGTCTATGCGTCGGGTTATTCTTCCACAGGCTATCCGTCTGATGTTGCCAAACTTTATCAATCAATTTGTCATTTCACTTAAGGATACAACCATCGTTTCTGCGATCGGCTTGGTTGAACTCTTCCAAACTGGTAAGATTATTATTGCCCGCAACTACCAATCCTTCCGTATGTACGCCATTCTTGGTATTATCTATCTAGTGATTATCACCCTATTAACACGTTTGGCTAAGCGCTTAGAAAGGAAGTTGAAATAATGGCAGAATTAAAAATTGATGTTCAGGATCTTCATAAGTCCTACGGTGACAATGAAGTCCTAAAAGGCATCGACGCTCAATTTCACGAAGGGGATGTTATTTGTATTATTGGTCCTTCAGGCTCTGGTAAATCAACTTTCCTTCGCACCCTGAACCTCTTAGAAACTATCACGAGTGGACGTGTTATTGTCGATGGCTATGAGCTTTCGGATCCTAAAACCAATGTGGATAAGGCACGAGAAAATATCGGAATGGTATTTCAGCACTTCAACCTTTTCCCACACATGTCTGTTCTAGACAATATTACCTTCGCACCTATCGAGTTAGGTAAGATGGATAAATCAAAGGCAGAGCAAGTAGGCATGGATCTGCTGGAGAAAGTTGGGTTAGCGGACAAGCGTGATGTTAGTCCTGAAAGTCTCTCCGGTGGTCAAAAGCAGCGTGTTGCGATTGCTCGCAGCCTCGCTATGAACCCTGACATCATGCTCTTTGATGAACCCACATCAGCATTGGATCCTGAAATGGTCGGTGATGTTCTCAACGTTATGAAGGATCTCGCTCAACAGGGAATGACCATGTTGATCGTTACTCACGAAATGGGCTTTGCCCGTCAGGTAGCCAACCGAGTTATCTTTACCGATGGTGGGCAGTTCCTCGAAGACGGGACGCCAGAGCAAATCTTTGATAATCCTCAGCATCCCCGCCTTAAAGAATTTTTAGACAAGGTGTTGAATGCCTAATCTCATTTCTATACCCTTCCGTTAACTTGTTGTTAGCGAGGGTATTTTTTTAGCCAATGAGAAACGAATCTGATACAAAAATCCAGTTTCGTTGGTATTATGTAGGTTTACTAGATTAACAAGTACCTGAAACAGTCCACCAGAGTGTTTCAGGGATATCGCCTAGAAAGATAAAAGAGCAAAAAAAATCAGTAAACCGTGATTTCATCACGATTTACTGATTGCGTCTCACTCTCAATTTTTTGTCGCTTCTTGAGCTTCCTTTTTCTCTCTTTCTAAACGCTCTTTACGCTTAGGATTGAGGGTATTGAAAAGCTCTTCTAACTTTTCAGCATTCCAAACATCGGCTGCTGACACAAAGTTACCATCTTTGTCTTTAAAGGATATTGGTTTATCTCCCATAGCATACCTCTATCATTAAAAGTTTAATCTACAAACTCAAATTCAAAATTTCCAATACGGACGAGGTCACCATCTTTAGCACCACGATCACGTAGGGCCTGGTCAACTCCCATTCCCCGCAGTTGGCGAGCGAATTTCATCAGAGATTCGTCACGCTCTAAGTTAGTCATGACAAAGAGTTTTTCCAGTTTAGCCCCAGACAAGACCCAGGTTGCATCATCGTCACGTGAGATTTCAAATGGCTGTTCGTCAGCATCAAAGCCATAGTAGGCTTCCTCTTGTTCCATATCTTCTTCGCTGTAGAGCAAGAACTCATCCGTTTGATCGAGTAGCTCTGCCGTCGCTTCTAATAAATTTTCCAAGCCCTGATGCGCCAAGCTTGAGATTGGGAAGATCATCGGTAGCTCTTCAAATTCATCATAATTAGCGGCGAGTTTTTCCTTAAAACTCTTGAGATTGTCCTGCGCCTCAGGCATATCCATCTTGTTTGCCACAATAATCTGCGGACGCTCCATGAGACGAAGATTATAGGTTTCCAATTCATTATTGATAGAAAGGTAATCTTCATAAGGATCACGTCCTTCAGAAGCAGACATATCGATCACATGCAGGATAACACGGGTGCGCTCAATGTGACGGAGGAACTGAGTTCCAAGCCCAACACCTTGACTGGCCCCCTCAATAAGACCAGGCAGATCCGCCATAGCAAAGCTCTCACCCGATTTGGTACGTACCATCCCAAGATTGGGTACAATGGTTGTAAAGTGATAAGCTCCTATTTTGGGCTTAGCTGCGGTTACGACACTAAGCAAGGTAGATTTCCCGACTGACGGGAAGCCAACCAGTCCTACATCTGCTAAAATCTTCAGCTCTAACTGCAACTCACGTTCTTCGCCTGGTTCCCCATTTTCAGAGATTTCCGGTGCCGGATTGCGTGGTGTTGCAAAGCGAATATTCCCACGGCCACCGCGACCGCCTTTAGCGACCACGAATTCTTGACCATTCTCAACTAAATCAGTTAGAATCTTGCCAGTTTCAGCATCTCGCACTGTTGTACCGGGTGGAATAGCGACAATCAGGTCTTCGGCCCCACGTCCGTGCATGCCCTTAGTCATCCCCTTCTCACCATTTTTAGCCTTGAACTTACGATTATAACGAAAATCCATCAGAGTGCGCAAGCCCTCATCGACCTTGAAGATGACTGAGCCACCCTTGCCGCCATCACCGCCCCATGGTCCACCATTAGGGACATATTTCTCACGGCGAAAGGCCACCATACCATCTCCGCCACGACCAGCTTTGACGCTGATCTTAGCTGTATCCAAAAACATACTCATTATGATTAATTCCTTTTAAAACTCTAAAAAAACGCTCTCGAAAGCGCTTTTTGACTTAATTGAAGATGGCAGAAAGTGCAGTGAGAACTCCTGCTGAAATCGTAATAATTACCATGATCAGTACAACTAAGCGTGTCAAACGTTCAAAACCTGTCTTCTTACGTGGCCCATTATCTCCAAATGCCATAATCTCTTCCTCTCAATTAGTGATATTATAACTTATATTACCATGATTAAGGGGAATGCGCAAGACTTACCTAGATAGAGTATGGGGTGCAGATTTTTAGAAAGTAGAGAAGTATATTTAAAAACAGGAGAAATTCGAATAGCTTGTTTGTCATGTCATCATCCCTTCGTCTATTTCCTTTCAATCGTAGTCATATGACTGGATTACTTGACCTTTTTTTGAGAGCTGTCACTCTTTGTAGATAGGGGTCTAGCTTTTTGAATCTTTTGCTTATAAAAGAGGCTGAGACAAAAGTTCTCAGCCTTATTTATTTAGACAATTTTACTGACTAGGCGCAGGGGTTGGATATCCTTATTTTGGGATATACTCTCTTGACGACTTATGGCTCTATACCGATTTTTTGACGGACAACTTCTGCAATAGTGTCCACATAATAATCAACCAATTCTTGGGTAGGCGCCTCTGCCATTACACGAAGCAAGGGCTCTGTTCCACTTGGACGAACCAAGATACGACCGTTACCAGCCATTTCCTTTTCCATCTTTTCAATAATTGCAGCGATTTCAGGGACATCCATAGCTTTAGACTTCATAGTGTTATCCACACGGATATTAACTAGTTTTTGAGGGTAGATAGTCACTTCAGATGCTAGTTCTGACAAGGTTTTACCAGTTTCCTTAAGTATTTTAGCAAGCTGTACTCCAGTCAACTGACCGTCACCTGTCGTATTGTAATCCATGATGACTACATGTCCTGACTGCTCTCCTCCCAAATTATAGCCGTTCTTTCTCATTTCTTCAACAACGTAGCGATCCCCAACAGCTGTCACTACTTTATTAATATTTTGCTGATCGAGAGCCTTATGGAAGGCCAAGTTAGACATGACAGTGGTCACGATTGTATTGTGGGCGAGTTTCCCTTGCTCAGATAAATACTTACCAATGATAAACATAATACGATCACCATCAACGATAGCACCATTTTCATCAACAGCAATCAGACGGTCACTATCACCATCAAAAGCTAAACCAAGATCGGCACCAACCTCTTTGACCGTCTCTTGTAGTTGCTCAGGATGGGTAGAGCCACAGCCATCATTAATGTTGAGACCATTGGGACTTTCACCGATCACTGTGATATCTGCGTTCAAGTCGAGAAAAACATCTCTGGCTGAGACGGAGGCAGCCCCATTAGCAGTATCCAAAGCAATTTTCATTCCTTCAAGATCTGTGCCAGTCTCTACTAAAAATTTCTCGTACTTGCGCAGTCCTTCGGGATAATCAACAACAGTCCCAATCCCTTGGGCTGACGGACGTGGCAGGGTATCTTCCGGAGCTTCCAAAAGAGCTTCTATCTCTTCTTCACGCGCATCATCTAGTTTAAAGCCATCACTTCCAAAGAACTTAATCCCATTATCCTGAGCAGGATTATGGCTAGCTGAAATCATGACACCCGCACTAGCTTTTTCAGTGCGAACCAAGTAAGAAACGCCAGGAGTTGCTAAGACACCAAGATTGTAAACTTCGATACCTACTGAGAGCAAGCCTGCTACTAAAGCAAATTCCAGCATCTCACCAGAAATACGGGTATCCCTGGCTACAAATACTCGAGGACGTTCTATCTCATGCTGGCTAAGGACATAGCCGCCAAATCGCCCCAGTTTAAAGGCCAATTCTGGTGTCAGTTCTACATTTGCTTCTCCACGAACGCCGTCTGTTCCAAAATATTTTCCCATAATAGTCTTAGTGCTGGGCACTTTCCTCCATTCTTCTATCAAAATACTACTAATGTTTTTTTACTTTAAAGGTGACCTTTACTCTACCTGGAGTGACAAGATTATCACCTGAAGATAGTGAAACTGTTTTTGTCGTATTTTTAGTAATTTGTGCAATATCTATTGTAGCCGTCACCGACTTAATCTTATCCAGATCTTTCTTCTTTCCTCTAAGGGTGACCTTTGAGGTACCTAGACTATAGTCGATAGAAGCTACAGACGGATCCATCTGACCAGTGAACTTGATCTTGACTGGAACCTTCTTAGTTGATGAGGTAACGTTCACTTTAAGGTTGGCTGTTTGTTTCTCAATCGTTGCAGGCAGGACATTGCCTTTTTTATCAACAGCTTCTAAATTAACCTCCCCTTGATAATCTTTCGTTAAAGGGGAAATATCGTCAGGTAAACTAGCTCTGATGTGGTCAATGCGTGTGATTGTATCCTCGTTACTGGTCACTGCTACCTTATCCAGTGACACAGTGGCAGATCCTAGGCTATAGCCCTTTTGTAACTGTTTTGTTTCAATATCAGCTTGAACATTAAAATTCTTAGTTTTGCGCTTACCTATGGTGACATTCACTGTTCTTGGAATAACCTTAGCTGTCATACCAGAAGGTAGGTTGTGAACATCCAGCTCTACATTTGAAGTCCCTTCTGCAACATTGCTGAGATCGGCTACCACTTGAATATTTCTAGTCGAAGCATCCAATTCAGTGGTTAAATTAATCCTGTTTGAAGATGATAATTGCACGCTAACATTGCTAGCATAACCAGAAATATAGTATTTTTTACTATCATATTCAAAGCTAATAGGAATATTTTTTAAGGTATGACTGTAAGTAGAGGAACGACTGCCATTTGTGATTCCTCTTGTATTTCCTTCGCCGGTTGTTACCGTTAAAAAGACAAGCGTAGCTAGAAATACTGAAAAAAGAGCGGTAACCAAACGTCTTCTTATTTTTCTTCTGAGAGAGTAATGTTTAAACCATTTACTTATCACCTGAGTGCCCTCCTCTCAGACGCTTAAGAAGAGAAGGACGTTGAGGTTGTGATTGTATGAGATTGTCACGTAAAAAGCTTTCAAGCTCTTCTTTAGACAAATCATGTAGGAACTCTCCACGGTAGGTCACAGAAAGACCACCTGTCTCTTCGGAAACAACCAAGGTTAATGAATCTGAGTTCTCCGACAAGCCAATAGCGGCACGATGGCGCGTTCCAAACTCTTTAGAGATGCTAGCTGACTCTGTCAATGGTAGGTAAGAGCAAGCTGTCGCAATCTTATTGCCTCTAATAATCACAGCTCCATCGTGTAACGGTGTATTGGGAATAAAAATATTAATTAAGAGCTGGCTGGATATATCTGCATCCAATTGAATCCCCGTTGAGATATACTCCTGCAATGTTTGAGTTCCCTCAATAGCGATCAAGGCTCCGATCTTACGTGGACTCATGTAGGCAACAGCCTTCATCAAGGCATCGATGACCTGTTCTTCCTCAGTCAAATTAGAGGTTTGGATAAAGGTCTGAGGAGCACGCCCAAACTTTTCCAACCCCGTACGGATCTCGGGAGTGAAAATAACTACTGCTGCAATAACTCCATAAGTAATAACTTGATTCATCAAGTAACTAACAGTTGTCAGCCCAATCGCTTGTGCCAGAAAGCGCAGTAAGACAAATAGGATAACTCCCTGGACTAAAGACATGACCTTGGTTCCAGCTAAAGCATTGATAAACTTATAAATCAAATAGGCAACAATGGCAACATCTAAGATATTGACCACTAGAGCCCATGGACTGGAAAAGACCGATTGCCAGAACTCTGGATCAACATTAATGAGACTATTCATAACTCCCTCTCTTATTAGAATAAACTGGTGAAATCATCCTTACTATTATAGCATGTTTTGCCATCTTTTTCGCTATCCTTCTCCCTTATTTTTGTGATAGAATAGTGGTATGAATTTACGTACATTATTAGGAATCACAGCGGGCAAAACCGCTCACACTGTTTTGAGTAAAATGGGGCGGGGATCGACCCTCCCTGGACAGTTAGCCTTAAAATTTGATCCTACTATTTTGGATAAATTAGCTAAGGATTATGAAATCGTCGTTGTGACCGGTACCAATGGCAAGACACTGACGACAGCTCTCATCGTTGGGATTTTAGAGGAAGCCTTTGGCCCCATCGTTACTAACCCTAGCGGAGCCAATATGATCTCAGGAATCGCCTCAACCTTTTTGACAGCAAAAAAGAGCAAATCTGGTAAAAAGATCGCTGTCCTAGAGATTGACGAAGCCAGCCTACCTCGGGTTACTGATTATCTCAAACCTAGTCTATTTGTCTTCACCAATATCTTCCGGGATCAAATGGATCGCTATGGAGAGATTTACACTACCTACCAATTTATTTTAGATGGAGCTAGTAAGACTCCAGAAGCTACGATTTTAGCCAATGGAGACAGCCCAATTTTTAACTCTGGCGAGGTTAAAAATCCTAGGAAATTCTATGGCTTTAATACTGAGAAAACTCCAGCCAAACAAGCCCACTATAATACCGAAGGAATCCTCTGTCCCAACTGTCAGCATATCTTAGAGTATAGGCTAAACACTTATGCTAATCTCGGTGATTATGCTTGTCCAAACTGCGATTTCAAGCGTCCTGAGTTAGACTATCAATTAACTGAGTTAACTGATATCACCAATACCTCATCATCTTTTGTTATTGACGGACAAGATTATAAAATTAATGTCGGTGGTTTATACAATATTTACAACGCTCTAGCCGCTGTTGCTGTTGCTGAACATTTCGGAATTGACCCAAGCAAGATCAAAGAAGGCTTTAATAAGAGCCGGGCCGTATTTGGGCGACAAGAAACCTTCGCCATCGGAGATAAATCATGCACTTTGGTCTTGATTAAAAATCCAGTGGGCGCCAGTCAAGCCTTGGAAATGATAAAACTAGCACCTTATGATTTTAGCCTGTCGGTCCTGCTCAATGCTAAATATGCCGATGGCATTGATACTAGCTGGATATGGGATGCTGATTTTGAAGCTATCACTCATATGCCTATCACTGAAATAAATGCTGGTGGTGTCCGTCATTCTGAAATTGCACGCCGCCTGCGTGTCACAGGCTATCCTGAAGATAAGATTACCCAGCATGACAATCTAGAAGCCATTATGGCAGCGATTGAGTCTCAGGAGGCTGATCATGCCTATATCTTAGCCACTTACACGGCTATGCTGGAATTTCGTGAACTGTTAGCCAATCGACGAGCTGTAGAAAAGGAGATGCACTAATGGTCTATACTTCATTACAATCCCCACAAAATAAAGATTACTCTTATCAACTCAATATTGCTCATCTCTACGGTAACCTTATGAATACCTATGGTGATAATGGCAACATCCTTATGCTCAAGTATGTCGCAGAAAAGCTCGGTGCTAGTGTGACCGTTGATATCGTTTCTTTGGAGGATGACTTTGATGACAATCATTACAATCTTGTCTTTTTCGGTGGAGGGCAGGATTATGAGCAAAGCATCGTCGCCAAAAATCTTCCTCTGATCAAAGACTCGATCGGTCGCTATATTGAGAATAACGGTGTCCTTCTCGCTATCTGCGGAGGATTTCAGCTCTTGGGTCAATACTATATCCAAGCCAATGGGCAACGTATCGATGGTATTGGTGTGATGGGGCATTATACACTCAATCAAAAGGATAATCGCTATATCGGTGATATCAAAATTCACAATGAGGAATTTGATGAAACCTATTATGGTTTTGAAAACCATCAAGGTCGTACCTTTTTATCAGAGGATGAAAAGCCTCTAGGAGTCTGTGTCTATGGCAGTGGGAATAATAAAGAAGACGCAACCGAAGGCGTCCACTATAAGAATGTCTTTGGTAGCTATTTCCACGGTCCTATCCTTTCTCGAAACGCTAATCTGGCTTACCGCCTAGTTACGACTGCCTTGCGTAATAAATATGGGCAAGAGATTCCATTAGCCAGTTATGATGAAATCCTCAGCCAAGAGATTCCAGAGGAATATGCTGACATCAAATCCAAGGCAGACTTTACAGCCTAGTTTCAAAAGTCCAATTCATCGGGCTTTTATTTTTCAAAAAAAGAGACCCGATGGGTCTCTTTTTGGCTTCTTAAATCTGATTATTTTTCTTCTTTTTTGGAGTATTTACCAGCAACGAAGGCAATAATAGCTAGAATAACAGCACCAGAAAGAAGATAAGCAAAAATGTTAGAGTTCTTTTTGACACCTACTTCTGATTCTCCATTTTGCTTACCAGAAGCAATGGGTTTTTCAGAAGAACTGCTTGATGATGAGCTACCTTTCGCATCTTTTTCATCCTGAACACGAGTTGATGATGGAGCTGTTGGACTTTGTGGCAATGATTTCTCTACATCGTCTTGACGTCTTGCACGTCCCTCAGTCGCAGATTTCCCTTCAATAGCAGATGGACTTGTTGGCATAGAGTCATCTGGTTTTGAATCCTCGACAGAAGGCTTGGTTGATGGCTGGTCATTGTTTTGACTCGGTTTAGGCTCATCTCCTGATCCTGATGGTGCTTCAGAACCTGGATTTGGAGCTGGAGTTCCTGGAGCAGGAGATTCAGATCCAGGTCCTGGATTTGGAGCTGGGGTTTCTGAAGTAGATGGACCTTCTCCTGGAGCAGGAGATTCAGACCCAGATCCTGGATTTGGAGCTGGGGTTTCAGATCCTGGATTTGATGGAATTTGAGTGTTAGGATCTACTTCAGATGAGCCAGTCTCTGAATTTTGCGGTTCCATATTTGGCATGGATTCCAACTTAACTGGAACAAATACATCTTTTTTAGAATTATCTTTGTAAGTGATTACCACATGAACAGTAGTATCTTCAGTAGGGGTGAATGGGAACGACACCTTGTCATCCTCTACAGAGGCAGTAGCGCCATCAGGTAGTTCTCCTTCTCCAAATGCCTTTCTAATAAAGTCATCTTCACTAGCAATTACTTCGTTGGGTTGGACTTTAACTTCTTGTGGTTCAATCCCAGAGTTTTCTACTTCTGTTGCAGACTGTTCACTATTATTTTCACTAGTCGTTTCTTCAGCTGTGCTTGCTGCTGTTGCTGGACTAGTCACGTCATCTGCTGCAGTCTCTGAAGGAAGTTCAGCTACTGCTGCAGATTCTTCTTTTGGAGACTGGCTTGCTGCTGGCTCCGATGAAGCTGTAGCAGGTGTTTCTGTTTCAGGTACCGCTGTCGCCTCTGCAGCAGATGTCTGCTCAGCTGTTTCTTGCACTTGTGGAGTAGCCGTTTCAACAGCTCCTGCTGAGGCAGGAGTTGCTTGGTTTTCATCAGCAAAAGTTGTAGTGGTTGCAAGGACACTAGCGAAGAATAAACTTCCTACCAATGCACTCTTTACCGTTTTTGATGTCTTTGAAATCATCTCATTAATCCTCCTGAGATATTAAGCTATGTTAGGATGGGCTTATGCTTGGCATAAAACCAACTCACTAACAATGATAGCATAATGCCTTAATTCTGTAAATAACTACCAATCGTTTGGTAATATTTCAAGTCAATTATTACTAACATCTAATGGGTTATGATTTACAATTAGATTGCACCTTATGTTCATCTACAATTCAACTTATTTATAAAAATTTACAATCAAAAAATCCTCTCTATTTCTAGAGAGAATTTTATAAATTATTAGTCTTCTTTACGTTTTAATGAACCAAGAAGTGTCAAAGCTGAGAAGGCTACTACCCCAGTACCAAATGCTGCAATACCATAAGCATTTGAGTCACCAGTTTCTGGTAAGGCTTGAGCTTGTTGTGTTTGCCCTTGTCCTTGCTCTTGAGATACAGAAGCAGGTGTTTTAGCAGCTGTTGGAGCTGGTGGTGTTGGTTCTCCTGGCTTCCCTGGTGTTGGTGGTGTAGGAGGTGTTAGTTCTCCTGGCTCCTCTGGTGTTTGAGGGGCTGGAATCTCGTTTTGCGCAACAACTACAGCAGCATCATATCTTACTTCAACACTATCCAATGTTGGCATTTCAGGAGCTTTTGGTTCTTCATTTGGCTCTTGAGCAGCAACAGTATTGAAAGCAAACCAGATAGCAGTTGGTACTTCAGCATCGTTACCTGATACAGATACTGTAATAGGATCACCATTGTAGGTCATCGCACCTGCACCATGAATTGAAGATGCTGTACGAACTTCACCATCTTTGTTGATCTTATCCCAACCATCTTCACCATCACCGTTAAGAGCTGAACCATTAGCTACGTATTGGTTTTCTGTTGGTGAATAGATGTCTCCATCTTCATTAAGACGAATAGTTGAGTTGTCAAAGGCTACAAATTTATTTGAGCCGATATTTTTAACTTTTTCAACGTGGTTTCCGTATTCAGTTGTCCAGTGGTTCAATGTTGCCAAAGTCATAACTGCATTATTTTCAGCAAGATTAATCTCTTGACCATTTTCATCGTACAACTTCACTTGGATATCCATGTCCACTGACTTGGATAGATCATCTGATGTTTGAGCACCGATGAAGATTGATTTAGTTGGATCATGGTAGAGTTTAGCAATAGCAGTATTGTCATTGCTTGTAGTACCAGTCAAGGTGTAGCTTGTTACGATCTTAGAAACTTTAGTTCCAAGGTAGTCTGAATTTTCAAGATTAGTGTATGTTGCTGTAACAGTGTCACCAACATTCATCTTGAACCAAGCATCTTCATTAGCTGCATATGGATTTTCTGATGTCAATTCTGACGCTGGATATTTATCCGTGTTGAATTGTTGAAGGATTTCTTCTTGGACGTGACGTCCTTGAGCTTCCTTGGTAATGTATTGATTAACACCATCAATTGAAACTACAGCGTTTGGTTCGTTGACATAAAGCAAACCTTTAACTTGTTCAATAACTTCTGGTTTGTCCAAATTGTTTACAACATTTTGAACTTCGTTCTTTTCAGCAACTCTTTGATCGTAAGCTGCTTTTGCTTTGTTGTAAGCCTCTTGCTCTTGGCTGTAATTAGCCAAGGCAGTCTTATAGTTGTCTACATCATTTTGGTAGTTTGCTAAGGTAGCATTGATTGATTGTGCTTGCGCTTTGTTAGCAGCATCAGCTTCCTCAACGGTGTTATAAACCTTAGTTTCGCCTTCAGTTACTTTAACTTCAGGAACAACAACAGATGATGTTGCAGGTGCAGTTGTACCTTGTGCATCTGATGTTGAATTTGCTGAAGCTGGTGATGTTGATTTGTTAAAAGTATTAACATTATTAACAGCTTCAGTCAATTCTGGTGATGTTACTGAAGATACTGTTGTTGTTTTATTTCCTTCAGTTGTTTGAGAGATAACCTTGACTTGTGGTCCAGAAGTTGCGACTTCTGAAGATTGATTGTCAGTTGTTGGTGCTACATTAGTAGCTTCTTCGGCAAATACAGTTTGGCTAGCAGCGAGCGTAGTCAAAACTAATCCACTAAGAAGTGAGTATTGAGTGAGTTTTTTCTTCCCCATTGTTATAACCCTTCTCTACAATTATAATTTTAAGCATCGTTATATATTAATCGAAAATTAAAATATAACGTTATTTGCTATGTAATGATAGTAACATTTAAGTTACCTAAAATCAAACCGTAAAGCTTTTTAAGTTATTTTTTATATAAACGTTAATTATTTTAAAATATTTTTGTAACATTTGTATATCTGGAGTAATTTTTCTGCATTATGAAACGATGGCTTTTGCGATGTCCTCAGCAGACATTCCAGAAAAGTAACGCGATATATCTACCTGGCTCAAGCGTTCCAACACATCTTTGAATTCATAGCGACACCCTAATAATATTTCTTCGATGTCATCGACATCTAGGACTCCAAAGAAATCACCATAGATCTTAATTCCCTTGATGAGAGAATTTTCAACATTAGCAAAGGTGTTAATTTTTCCAGCAGGATAGCGAACATTGCGTTCTATTGTATATTCTGGTGACTGGCCATATGTCCATTCCCATGTGTTAAATTGATTGTCATAGGACTCTTGGATCTTGTCCAACTCCTCCTGACTCAGGACATACTCCGTCATATCTGGGTACATTTCCTTCATCTTATCTAAAATTTTATCTGAAAACTCTTGGACAGTAATTTTTTCAGGTAATTCGCTAAGAATATTCGTAACACGAGAACGGACAGACTTGACGCCTTTAGACTCAATTTTATCCTTGCTGACTTTTAAGGCATCACCAAGAACTGTCATATCAACATCAAATAGCAGACAGCCATGGTGCATCATACGCCCTTTGTAATAGGCTTGAGCATTGCCACAAATTTTTTTGCCATTGATTTCGAGGTCATTACGGCCTGAGAACTCAGCCTTAGCACCAAGATCGGCTAGGGTACTGATCACAGGCTCTGAAAAAGTTTTGAAGTCGAAAGCTCCTTCATCAGATTTATTTGAGATGATGGTGTAGTTAAGATTATTGAGATCATGATAAACAGCACCACCACCAGACAGCCTGCGGACAACATGGATGCCATGTGTATCTGTATATTCTTTATTGATTTCTTGAATGGCATTTTGATGCTTACCAATAATGATGGCAGGCTCGTTAATCCAGAGGATAAAGAGTTCATCTTCATCCACTAGTTCACGAAAGGCATAAGCCTCTAGAGCAACATTATAAGCAGGATTATTAGATTTATTTACGATATATTTCACTAGATTTCTCCTTATTATGACTTACTAGTCACATTATAACAAACTGATACTTTAGATTTAGAGAAAAAATTTCTCTATTATCATTTACAAAAGAGGCTAGGATCGACTCCTGCCTCTAGTTATTTGCTTTGCGATAAAAATTATTCGATAAATAGTCGCTTATCCTAAGTCCCAAGTACTGCTAGAACTATTGACTATTTGCGCTTGGGTGGGTTATGAATGGCTTCTCCTAGGACATCTGCAAAGGCTTCATACATGTTTTCTGAGAAGGTTGGGTGTCCATGGATTGATTGTAGCAATTCATCAACTGTCAATTCATTTTCCATGATAGTAGCCGCTTCATTTATTAATTCAGCAGCTGCTGGTCCGATAATGTGAACACCAAGGATTTCGTGATATTTAGCATCTGCGATGACTTTGACAAAGCCGTGGGCTTCATTTGAAGCGATGGCACGGCCATTCCCAGTAAAGCTTGATTTACCAACAAGAACCTCTCCATACTTCTCACGTGCTGCTTCTTCTGTGATCCCAACCATGGCAACCTCAGGATGAGTATAAACAGCTGCTGGTGTGAATTCTAGGTGGGCTGTGCGGTGATTACCCTTGATAGCATTATCAGCTGCTACCTCACCCATACGGAAGGCTGAATGGGCCAGCATCTTGGTTCCGTTCAAGTCTCCTGGGGCATAAATACCGGGGATTGATGTTTCTTGGAATTCATTGACTAGAATACGTCCACGATCATCTAGTTCTAGATCTAGATTTTCTAGCCCTTTCATCTGCGGTACACGGCCAATAGCAAGAAGGGCTTTATCAGCCACCAAGTCTTCACCATTGTTAAGTTTGAGAGTTAATTGGTTATTGTTCTCAATAATTTCGCTGACCCCAACAGATGTTTTGAAGGTCATGCCTTTCTTTTCAAGGAGTTTTTGAAGTTCAAGGGAAACTTCGCGATCCATAGCTGGGATAATGCGATCAGCCATTTCAACGACAGTCACATCCACTCCATACGATGCCCAAACTAGACCTAGCTCGACACCGACAACTCCGCCTCCCATGACAACGAGTGATTTCGGAATTTCACGCAGATCCAAGATATCATCTGAGGTTAGTACAAGGTCAGAATCGATACCAGGAACATTTAGACGAAAGACTTTTGAACCGGTTGCTAGGATTATTTTATGTCCTCTAATGGTCTCATCGTTGATGGTCACTGTCTTATCAGGGTAGGCTGTACCGAAACCATTGAAAATAGTTACTTTATTGGCACGAAGAAGGCCACGTACTCCGCTAGTCAGAGTTTTAACAACGGAATTTTTAAAGGCAACTGTTTGATCCATATCAATGGTATAGTCGGTCGATGCAAGATTAATACCACGATTAGCAGCTATCTTTAAGTTATCAAGGATTTCAGCATTCTTAAGATAGGTTTTGGTTGGGATACATCCGATATTCAAGCAGGTTCCACCAAATTCTGTCTTTTCGACAATGGCTACCTTGGCACCTAGCTGAGCTGCACGAATAGCTGCATAATAGCCAGCAGGACCGCCTCCTAATACAACAAGATCGTATTCATCCTCTGCTAGAGCTTCTTTTGGTTCTGAGGATACTTCAGCCGGTGAGGTTTTTGGAACCTGCATTCCTGCTGCTTCTAGGTTTTCTGTAGCCGCCTTGACTTGATCTTGACTCTCTTCAGTCGCAAGAGCTTCCCCTTGCTCACCTATATAGGCAATGACCTCTGTAACCGGTACTGTATCGCCAGCTGGATGGACGATTTTGAGGAGATAGCCTGAATCTTCTGCCTCGATTTCCATATTGGTCTTGTCAGACATGATCTCAAGCAGGATGTCCCCTTCAGATACGGGGTCTCCTTCTTGCTTTTTCCATTCAATAATTTCGCCTTCGGCCATATCGACGCCGAGTTTTGGCATAATGACTTCAACTGCCATATTTAAGATACCAAGAGCAAAAAGAAAGGGGCTGAGTCTAGGAAATCATGGGAAATCTTTAATTTCTAAACGATTTGTCTTTCTCCAAGCATTGTGCTCGGCTTCAGTTTTCTCTTTCTCTTGCTCTATATCCTTTCTTTATTTTGATTTTGCTTAAAGGGTTTACTACTTGATAACTTCTCTTGTTATTTCGTCATCAAATCAACAATTCCATCGGATTTTCAAGGATGTGCTTGAGGTCAACCATGAATTTGGCACCATTCATACCATCGACAATGCGGTGGTCAATAGTCAAGCACAGTTGCATAATTGGTCGAATAAGGATCTCACCGTCAACGACGACTGGTGTCTGTACTGTCGCTGCTACTCCTAGGATAGCTGAGTTGGGTTGATTGATAATAGGATTAAAGGACTTGGTTCCAAACATTCCAAGGTTAGTAATGGAGAAGGTTGAACCAGACATTTCAGCCGCTTTTAGCTTACCGGACTGGGCCTTCTTGATCACATCTTTAGATGCTACTACAAAATCAGATAGGCTCATCTTATCAGCACCGTGAACGACAGGAACAACGAGCCCTTCATCCAAGCCAACAGCAATACCTAAATTAACAAATCGATGCAGTTCGATATCCTTGGCATCATTGATGAGAGAAGCATTTAAATATTCATGCTCGGGCTTCATCAGGGTACGCACAACAGCCAAACCAATTAAATCTGTAAAGGTTACCTTTTGATCAGTCTTGTTCATGATTGGATCTAGGACTTGTTTACGAAGGGCCATCAAATTAGTCATATCAATATCATAATTAAGCGTAAAGGTTGGAGCTGTCAGGTAAGAATTTGTCATACCTTTTGCAATAGCTTTACGCATCGCTGACATTGGTTTAATTTCAACACCTTCTGCTAGATCAGCTGATTTTTGTGCTTGGACTGGTTCTGGGTTAGAGGTTGGAGCCGGTTGTGCTTCTTGAGCCGGTGATTGACTAGCTGCTAGGATATCTTTCTTGGTGATCTTACCAAAGACACCTGTTCCTGAAACTGCTGTTAGGTCTACATTAAGATCCTCAGCAATCTTACGTGCCAGCGGTGTTACCTTAGGCTGGTTTCCATCAAAGTTTTCGACATCGTCTTTGTGGATACGGCCATTAGGTCCTGTACCAGGCACCAGTTGTAAATCCACTCCCTGTTCTGATGCTAGCTTACGAGCAGCTGGTGTCGCACGTACCTTTTCATCTTTTCCTTCTGCTGCTACTAGCGGTTGAGTGCTAGGAGCCAGTGAGGAACTTTTTGTAGGCTCTTTGGCCTGCGATGATGGGGTTTGACTTCCAGCATCTTCGACAACTTCACCGGCCTGACCAATATAGCCGATCACCTCAGTTACGGGCACAACATCTCCTGCTGATCGAGTGATTTTAAGGAGAACACCTGAATCCTCTGCCTCGATTTCCATGTTCGTTTTATCCGACATAATTTCAAGAAGGATGTCCCCTTCAGAGACTGTATCACCCTCTTGTTTCTTCCACTCGATGATTTCACCTTCAGCCATATCAACACCGAGCTTGGGCATAATAATTTCAACTGCCATAATTTATCACAAATAAGCAGATAAAAGCCTCAATAATTCAGGCTTTTGCACTTATTCTATCCTTTCTGTTAAAAGATAAGAGAGCTGCTTACTTTGCAAAATTCTCCGTAAGCAACAAGAGATCTGACAATAGTATACAAGGTCATCTCCTTTATTTGAAGTAATCAGCTCTCTTTTTCCTAAAATCACTTTAGGAATTGATCTAATCTGGCAAACAAAGACTTTTGTATATTGTAATAAGCGAAAGTTATCTGCTCGCCATCTATTTCATTCTAGTTACCCTTATTGGCCATTTTAATAATAGCTGTTTTTATTTTTTCAACATCAGGAAGCACCGCTTGTTCTAGGACACGCGCATAAGGAACTGGCACATCTTCGCTGGCCAAACGTACGATTGGATGATCAAGGTAATCAAAGGCTTCACTCTCAGTAATCATAGCTGCAATTTCACCGATAAAACCGCCTGTCTTGTAGGCATCATTGACCAGCATAACCTTACCCGTTTTCTTAACCGAATGAATAATCAGTTCTTTATCAAGCGGCACGAGAGTGCGAGGGTCAACAACTTCAACATTGATACCTTGTGCTGCTACTTCGTCAGCAGCCTGAAGGACTCTCTCAAGCATGCGACCGTAGGTCACAACAGTTAGGTCAGTTCCTTGGCGCTTGATCTCTCCCTTACCTAGCGGAATATAAAAGTCAGGATCGAGATCAACCTCTTCTTTTTTACCATAGAGGGCTTTGGGTTCCATGAAGACAACAATGTTATTGTCTTGAATGGCTGACTTGAGGAGACCCTTGGCTTCGTTGGCATTTCCAGGGGCAACCACCTTAATGCCTGGAATGTGGGTCAACCAAGCCTCCAGAGATTGCGAGTGCTGGGCTGCTGACCCGATACCAGAACCCGATGCCACACGAAAAGTAACAGGCGTCTTGAGACCGCCTCCAAACATATAGTTATTTTTAGCACCGTTATTAACGATAGCGTCAAGGGCGATCGTTAAGAAATCCATAAAGGTAATATCGACAATTGGACGCAGGCCTGTGATAGCAGCACCGATAGCTGATCCAGCGATAGCGGCTTCTGAGATTGGCGTATCTTTGATGCGTTTGGGACCAAACTCCTCGTACATTCCAACAGAGGTACCGAAATCTCCTCCATACACACCGACGTCTTCTCCCATTAAGAAAATCTTTTCATCTTTACGCATTTCCTCGGTCATTGCGAGGTTTACGGCTTCACGCAAGGCCATCTTTTTTGTTTCTGTCATTGTGCTCTCCATTGATCTGTGCATTCATTCAAAAATAATTATAATTAATCAACCCAAATGTCTTCAAAAGCAACTGAAATATCTGGATCTGGACTATTTTGTGCAAACTCATAGGCATCATCAATTTCTTTGACGACTTGCTCATGGATAGTATCCAGCTCTTTTACCGTAATATCAGTCTGGCTGGCTGCGAAATCTCGGAATTTAAGAAGAGGATCTTTAGCTTTCCAGCTATCCACTTCTTCTTTGCTACGGTACTTACCAGCATCAGCTGTCGAGTGACCGAACCAGCGGTAGGACTCCACTTCAATAATAGCTGGACCATTGCCAGCACGCACATAGTCCACTACCTCTTGCATCTTATCATAAACTGCCAGAACATCATTACCGTCTTCAACATAAAAGCCAGGAATACCGTAAGCTTCTGCCCTTGTGTAGAGATGGGGGGTGTTGGTCGCCTCGTTAATATCCATCGAGATACCGTAGCGATTATTGATGATGAAGAAGATAACTGGAAGTTTCCATGTTGCTGCCATATTGACAGACTCATGAAAAGAGCCCTCGTTAGTCGCTCCATCACCAGAAAAGGCGACGACGATATTCTTAGTCTCATTGTACTGTTGAGTGAGGGCGGCACCAACTGCGAGGGCGTAGCCACCACCAACGATACCATTGGTTCCGTAGTTTCCTTTTTCAAAATCAGCCAAGTGCATAGACCCACCGCGTCCTTTTGAAACACCGGTAGCCTTGCCAGCCAACTCAGCCATCATGGCATTGAGATCCATATCCTTAGCAATAGACTGACCGTGACCACGATGATTTGAAAAGATAATATCATCGTAAGTCAGATGAGCAATGGCACCTACACTGGCCGCTTCCTCACCTACTGAAAAATGCGTCATACCTTGGACAAAGCCACGACGAACTAATTTATTAATGCGCATATCAAACTCACGAATACGCTCCATCTTTAAATATAACTCTAATAGCTGCTCTTTGGATAGTTGTGCCATAAGAACCTCCCCATAATCTTTTATAAATCTATTCTATCCGAAAATTTCACAAACTGCAACCAAAAATACCCTTGATATTTCAAGGATGAAAAGGTTTTTATACAGGTTTTTGATAATGTTTTCACAATGTTTTTTTACGTGGTGTTTTCTATCCTTTTTTAGAAAAAAACAACCTGCATACGAGGTTGCATTTTCTAGGACATATCTTCCAGGTTTTGACTTAATTCCTCCCACTCTTGCATGAGACTGTCCTGCTTTGTTTCTAAGCTATCCCAATCTGCTTGAAGTTCCATCAGCGATTGAGCATCATTTGTTTGGCCCATATTCTGAGAGATCAATGCCATCTCTTTCTCTATAGACTCTAGATCAGCCTCTATCTGCTCAATACGACGGTTGAGTTTTCGGAGTTCCTTTTGATTGGCTTTTTGTGCTTGGTAGTCCTGAGGAGAGGATGATACCTGTGCTTTTTTCTCTTGCGTAAGAGAATCGACTTTGGTTTCAGCTAATTTGGCCAGCTCTTCTAACTCTGCTTTTTTCTCCAAGTAATAATCATAATCTCCCAAATAAAGGGTTGAGCCAGCTTCAGATATTTCTAGGACTTTGGTAGCAACACGGTTGATAAAATAACGATCGTGACTGACAAAGAGCAGGGTTCCATCAAAATCAATCAGGGCATTTTCTAAGACTTCTTTACTATCAATGTCCAGATGGTTGGTTGGTTCATCTAGGATAAGGAAGTTATTATTTTCCATAGAAAGCTTGGCCAACAACAGTCGAGCACGCTCTCCACCCGATAGCATGCTAACGGATTTCTTGACATCGTCTCCTGAAAATAGAAAGGCTCCTAGCCGATTTCTAATGTCAACTTCTGGAGTGGTACTAAAATCATTCCATAATTCATCTAAGACTGTATTGGTATTGGTTAGGTTACTTTGATTTTGGTCATAGTAACCAGTATCAACATTAGCTCCGAATTGCGCCTTTCCTTTGATAAAAGGGGTTTGATTGACGATGGACTTGACCAAGGTAGATTTTCCGATACCGTTTGGACCGACAATGGCGATGGCATCAAATTTTTTAATTTCCAGATTAATAGGCTCAGATAAGATATGGTTGCCGTATCCCACTGCTGCATCACTTAGGCTTAAAACAACATTGCCAGACGGCTTATCAGCATGAAAGGTCATATTAGCAGATTTTTGACCTGCTTGGGGCTTATCGAGACGCTCAATTTTTTCCAACTGCTTACGTCTAGCTTGAGCACGCTTAGTTGTGGAAGCGCGCACGATATTACGCTGGACAAAGTCTTCTAGCTTAGCGATCTCCTTGGCCTGCTTTTCAAAAGCCTTGGCCTCGGAAGCTAGCTTCTCTGCCTTGGCATCCATAAAGAAAGAGTAGTTCCCCATATAGCGATCCAGCGCATGCGGCGTCAGATCATAGGTGATCGTTGCAACCTTGTCCAAAAAATAACGGTCATGACTAACAATGATAAGAGCCCCCTGATAATTGACCAAGTAGTTTTCAAGCCAGGCAATTGTTTCGATATCCAAGTGATTGGTCGGCTCGTCTAGCACTAAAAGCTCAGGTTTTTCTAACAGCATTCTTGCGAGGGCTAAACGTGTATTTTGACCACCTGATAGGTCTGAAATCGGAGTTTGCCAGCTAGATTCATCAAATTTGAAGCCATTTAAGATAGCCTTTATATCAGATTCGTAGGTAAAACCACCTCTAGCTCTAAAGTCCTCGGAGAGCTGGTCGTAATCTCGCATGAGCTTATCCAGTTCCTGTCCTGTCACCTCCGACATCCTTTGCTCCATACGACGAAGGACCTTCTCCTGCTGGATTAAATCCTCAAAAACACGACGCATGCCATCGTAAATGGTGTCATCTGATTCAAACCGACTATCTTGTGCTAGATAGGATAAGCGCAGATCACGTTTGGTATTTATTTGACCTGTAGTTGGGGCTTCTTCACCGACTAATATTTTAAGCAAGGTAGATTTACCAGCACCATTTCTTCCCACTAGGGCAATACGGTCACGCTCATCTACTTGAATATTAATGTTATCAAAAAGCACATCTCCTGAGAAAGAGCGCTCAATTTTATTTCCTTGTAAAATAATCATAACTTTATTATATCAAAAATAAAAAGGAGCCTTGGAGAAATCACTCTTCAATATGAAGAAAGATTGCACGGCTCCTTACAGTTCAATCAACCAGGTAGCTGGCTTAAGAGCGACTGGTGACGGTAGATTAGGTAAATCCCTAGTAATAAAATGGCTATGAAAATCACAATTTTTAAGATCCCTTTGATCAGCTGCCAGATGACCAGGGCTATCATTGATAATCCTAACCAGAACCAAGGTAACTGGGTAAAAAAGCCTTGAAGATTGCTAAGATTACCTTGAGTCAGGGATTCTAGCCAATCTGGGATAGGAGGATTTCCTAAAGCTAGACCGAGCTTACTCCTAATCGCTAGTCCGGTCACTTTTAGCCAGATGAAAACACCTGTATTATAACCAAGAAGAAACAGTTGCAAGGGATAGCGTCTGAAGATCGTCCTCAACAAGATAATCACCTCCTAGTCTCTTTCATAAAGTTCCTTTGTGGCCTTAATATCACGTTTTTGGATGCCGTAATAGGAACCGGATGACTGCATCACCGAAATTTCAGCATCATTATGGTCAAGTCCAATGGCATGTCCCAATTCATGCTTGGCTGTATTGATGATTCGTTCATTACTATAACCATAGCTAGGATTTAGTAAATAGTAGCTATTTAAATAGACATCAACATGTTTGATGAGGTTAGTCCTAGCATCTGAGGTCGACTGAGCTTCTCCGGCTGCTTGACTGCTAGGGTCAGACTTATCCATAAGAACAATATCGGCTTGATCCTTACTAGCTGCTAAAGTAAAGGTAAAGGCACCCGTAGAATTCCAAGATTGCAAGGCTTGCTCATAAGCATTGACAATCGTTTGGTCTGTTGAAACGATGTAGACCGAAGCCTTATTGGTAGCCCAGCGTGAACCGTGAAAATGATTCGCATCGTGCTCATCTGTCGTTAAATTTTGTAGACCGAGCTCTTGAAGATTACGATCTAAATCTTCATCCATAGAGATCCGGCTGGTCACAGTATCAAAGGTAGTTTGAAGAGAGCGTGCAAAGGGTGAGCTTGCGTGTTGAGAATAGAAAAATAAGCCGACAAGAATGGCTGCTATCACTAAGGCTGCCTTAACCATACCAAAGAAAAAGCGTAAAACAAAGCTCAATGCAGCTCTAAATAATCGCCACAATAATCGAACCATATAGATCATCTGATCATCACCTCGCAATCTATCAAAACTAAATGACATTTAGTATATCAGTCCTGATAAAAAAACTCAATTGAAAAGGCAGGTTGCCCCACCTTTTTTGTATTATTAGTCCATCTCATCTAACTTCCATAATCACCGGAAGGATAGCTGGCCGGCGTTTAGTCTGATCAAATAAGAATTTATTGAGTTCATCACGGACTTGACCTTTTAGCTCGCCCCAGTCAAATCCTTCTGTCGCTAAGTAATTTTCGACAGTTTTATTTACCAAGTCCGCACTTTCACGCAGAATATCACGGCTCTTGCGAACATAGACAAAACCTCGAGTATGGACTTTAGCCTTGGAGACAATGGTCTTTTTCTTTTTATTGACTGTGATGACAACGATAAAAATACCATCTTCAGATAAAATGCGACGGTCACGCAGGACAATGTTACCCACATCGCCAATAGCATTCCCATCAATCATAACATCACTTGCTGAAACACCACCTTCATGTAAGAAGCCTTGATCGCTATAAGTCATAATATCTCCACGCTTCATTATGTAGATATTTTCAGGCAGCATGCCAACTTCTTCTGCACGATCAGCATGAGCTTGCAACTCACGGTACTCCCCTTGAATAGGGAAGAGGTATTGCGGACGCAGCAAATTGATCAAGAGCTGCAGGTCACGACCATTAGCATGACCAGATACACGCAAGTTTTGTGTGATCAGCTTGACACTACCACCAGCCATATAAATCATATTTTCTACACGGGCAACGACAGCTTCCTTAGCCACACTCGGCGTTGTGACGATATAGACTAAATCGCCATCCTTGATCTCAACATAGCGATGACGACCGATAGACATCTTTCGTAATCCTTCAAGAGGCTCACCCATGCGACCTGTTTCTAGAATGATCAATTCGTCATCTTCAAACTTAGCCATCTCTTTTGGCTTGATCATCAACTTCTCGTCAATAATACTGAGTTTATTGAGCCGAATGGCTGTACGAACGATATTTTCAGCGTCGAAACCTGTAAGAACTACACGGCGGCCATGCTCGGCAGCAGCATCAAAGACCTGCTGGATACGAGAGAGGTTGCTGGCAACGGCCGCTACGATAATACGTCCTTGGGCATCGCCTATCACCTCGTCCATCTCTAGGCCGACCTCAGCCTCACTGGCAATCTGCTCATTGCTATCTGCATTAGCAGAATCAGCAAGGAGGGCTAAAACACCTTCTCGTCCAATCTCAGCTAGACGAGCAAAGTCGGTCTGGTAACCACTGCTGGCTGCTTGGTCAAACTTGAAATCACCAGTATAGACGATATTACCACGGTCAGTCTTCAAGACAATACCAAGACTCTCAGGAATCGAGTGAGTTGTGCTAAAGAAGGATACCACAGCATTTTGGAATTCAATTTCCGTCTGTGCATCAACGATGTGAAAGTTATTGAACTTCTTAACTTGAGAGTTATTTTTAACGACTAATTTAGCCAACTCTATAGTCAATTCTGAACCAAATACTGGTACTGGCACATCTTGTAAAAGGTAGGGAAGGGCTCCAATAGCATCCGCATGACCATGAGTCAGGAAAACTCCTTGTACACGGTCTTTATTGTCTACCAGGTAGTCCATATTGGGTACTACAACGTCAACACCGAGTTGGTCATTATCTGGATATTTAAGACCAGCATCCAAGATAAAGATAGCATCGTTAACCTCTACGATGTAGAAGTTTTTTCCGTTTTCACGGACACCGCCCAAGGCGATGATTTTAATATCACTGCTCATGATTATTTCTCCATATATTTTTTATTACTTGATTATCAGAGGACATCCTCCATTATACCTACAGCTCATCACTGCGGGTTACCAACGGTCCTTAAGGTCCTCCTGCCCACTGATTACTCTCAAGGGTGAAGGTTACTAAGTCGATTTACAGTCTCTAGTATTATAGCACAAATTGCTGAGCTTAGTCAGGTTTTCAAGTAGTAAAAAAAGCCTTGATCAGGCTTTCTTATAAGATTGAAACGCCCACAAGCAAATAATCAAGGCTAGGCTATAAACACTGGAGACCGCTAGATAATTGATCCAGACATTGGTGCTATTGATAATCGGGGTGAATCGCATGATACCATAATTTCCACCTGTGATATGATTAACTCCAAGTAAAATCAGATCTAGTAGAAAAGTCCTAGCCACTAATCCCGCAATTGACAGGGACTCCTTGCTACGGTAATTGAGCAGATAGGCAAAACTATTGATCAAAAGGGCAAAATGTCCAAGAATAAAGGAGACTCCTGTAATATGAGGAAAATCGTAGGGATCTAAGACAGGATAGCCTAGGGCAAAGATAGCCCCAGCGAAGCCTAAATAAGCTAGATAGCGCTTCAATTTCCAACTATCAGGAAGAAAGACGAGGCCTAGCATAGCTAGGCGACAGTGGTAAAGCGGCAAACTGTCGGATACCGGAATAGTAAAGACTAGATACCAGCCATAGAGCCCTAGTAATTGTAAAAGCTGAACGGCTTTAAAAAGCTGCAAAAACCACTTTTTACTGTGGTATCTATAGGTGATCACTAAACTGAAGACCAGGCCGGCTAAAATGAGCAGGTAAACCCAGATAGGAATGGTAGGGGGCTGAGTTTTGTGGGTCGTTAGAAATTCTTGCATATTTCTTTCCCTCCTTTAGCCAAGCAAACCATCGACAACCTTGTCCAAGTGCATGGAATTTGAGCCTTTAAGCAGGATTTGATCTTCAGGTTTGAGGAGGTCCTTGATCTTATCAAGCATTGGAGCAAATTGGTCTTCCTTGGTTGTTTTTTTGAAGAAATAGACATGGCCAAGAGGGAACATTTGGCTGGCTAGTTGACTCAATTCTTCAATGTCTTCTCCATAACAAATGAGATAATCCAGTTGATCAGGATTCATAGCCATGATCATATCTGTGTGCATCTTGACCGAGTCAGGACCAAGCTCTTTCATGTCAGCTAGGACGGCTATCTTCTTGCCGCCAGTATTGGCGGGAATGGACAAGAAGGTCTCTAAAATCAAGCGCATGGCTGTTGGATTGGCGTTATAGACATCAGCTAGGATATCAGCACCATTTTGAGCTTTTTTCCACTCTGTCCGATTCTTGGTCAAGACGAGATGCTCCAGTGCTGTTATGATCGCTCGATCCTCTACTCCTTCTAGCCTGCCGACATAGGCTGCCAGCATAGCATTGGTCGCATTATACTTACCAGTGACAGGCAGCTTTATCTTCCCATCCATGAAATTAAGCGTAAAACTCAAACTATTCTTACCCTCATCAAGCTCAGATAAGTAAATATCCTCATCTGGACCGAAACGGACGATCCGTTGATTATCTGGAAGATAGGGATTAATAATCGGATCTGCAGGTGCAATCAAAACACCATCTGTCGGCATACCCGCTGTGATCTGCATTTTCCCTTGGGCAATCTTATCACGGCTGCCAAAAAACTCTAGATGCGCTTCTCCAATCAAGGTCACAAGCCCTATTTTGGGGCGAGCGATCTTGGAGAGCAACTCAATATCACCTAGATGATCCTGCCCCATCTCTAGAACAAGCTTTTGTGTATCGTCTGGCATATGCAAAATCGTATAAGGCAGACCGATCTCATTATTATAGTTCCCTTGAGTCTTGTAGGTCTTGTAGGTGGTAGTTAAGACATCATGAATCATGTCTTTGGTAGTTGTTTTACCATTAGATCCTGTCACTGCGATGACATCGATTGGCATCTTTTCTAGGTAGTACTGAGCTAACTTTTGAAACGCTGCTAGAGTATCAGCTACCAAGAGAAAGGGATGGTCTTCAATGATACGTTCGCTAAGGGTTGCAGCCGCTCCATTATCAAAGGCCATAGGGATAAAATCGTGGCCATCACGCTCCCCTTTAAGAGGTAGAAAAAGGTCGCCATTTGCAATTTTACGACTATCAAATTCAATAGCAGAAATCACCACATCTTTATAAGCACTCACATCATTTTGAGCACCAACCACTTTTGCAATTTCCTGTAAGGTTAATTTCATGAGTACACCTGTTTCTTTTTTTATCTGATTATTCCTTAGCATTATATCATATTTAAATGTCCAAAATTTTTAAGGTCTAGCCTTTTTCTCGCAAGCATGGTAGACTGATAGAGTATGTAGCCATACAGAGTAGGTGGTTTGCGTCAAGTGTATGTGAATGGGATGTTGTCACATAACGAAACGAAACGTGCGATAAACCACTGCATCCGCTGTTTTTTCTAGATGATCTGTTGTCCCAATTTATCAGATCCTATAGGTAAACAGCTCCGCTTTACTAGAAAAGGAGCTTTTTTATGTCAAAATACCCCAGTAAACTCGAACTTAGGCAGCTCAGTACCCTAGCCATTCTGATGACTTTGCAGCTAGTCCTTAGTAAGCTATCTATCCCTATCATTCCTCAGCAGCTAACGGTCAGCTTGACTTTCATTACTGGTTGCTTGATTGGGGCTGTTGGTGGACCATGGTACGCTTTTATTGCTTTTGCCTTGATTGATATCCTTGACACCTTCAGCGGAGGTAGCTCCAATTTTATCATCTGGTGGACGCTTATGGAAGCTATCCAAGGTGCTATCTACGGATTCTTCTTTTATGGAAAGTCCCTCAGCTGGCACTCCAAAGGCAGTTGGCTACGGGTCAGTCTGGCTACTATCTTGGTCATGCTGGTGGGAACCTTCATTTTCACTCCTCTATTGATTCAGATTTATTACCATACTCCAATTTGGGTACAGTTTATCACTGGGCGTTGGTTGAAAATCTTTGAAATTCCTATTCGTATTATTTTAACCATGCTGGTTCTAACCCAGATGCAGAAAATTCCAGAGTGGTGTCGCATAACCAAGGCTAGCTAGCAAACAAAAAGTCGCATTTCCTATGAGGGGTGCGACTTTTTTAGTAGCTGTATTAGCTGTTTTATTACAAACTTTCTTTTGCATGATTTTTCCACCATGATGATAGGATTGAGCCAGAGATATTGTGCCAAATGGAGAAAATAGTTGAAGGGATAGCCGCTTGCGGCGTGAAATACTTCATGGCTAGGGTTGCTCCTAGGCTTGAATCCTGCATACCAACTTCGAAGGTGATTGCTTTTTGTTGAGGCTCTTTTAGTCCTAAGATTTTTGAGAAGGCAAATCCCAATCCATAACCACATAGATTGTGGAGCATGACAACAGGAATAACGATAGCTGTCGCTGATGTAAAGATATTGGCATGGTTGGCCGATACTACCGCACCAATAATCAACAAAATAGCTGTCTGTGAGATCAAGGGCATAATCTTAATAATAGCATCGATCTTATGGGCCAATAATTTATGAATGACGATACCGAGAATAATCGGTACAACGACTATTTGAAGCGTTGATACAAAAAGCTTTGCTGCAGGTACTTCAATATACTGTCCAGCTAAGATTGACAGCAAGATAGGTAACATCACAGGTGCTAATAAAGTGGAAAGGACTTCGATTGAAACATCCAAAGCCACATCCCCACCTGCTAAGAAAGCCATTACACTTGAAGAAGTCCCGCTTGGACAAGAGCCAACTAGAATAACTCCTGCTGCTGTTGCCCCATCCAAGTGGAAAATTGTGCAAAGCAGCCAAGCTAGGCCTGGCATAATAATATAGTGGGCTACTGTCCCCAGAACGACAGGAATAGGGCGTTTAGAAATACGGACAAAATCTTCAGTCGTCAATGTCAGCCCCATGCCAAATAAAATAAGACTAAGAAGATAAGAAGTATTTGGAATAACCCAACTACTGGTTTGGGGTAAACCATAATTAAAGGCTGCCCAGATAATCACAAATAAGGTGAACCATTTACTAATCCACTTACTAACTCGTTCTACCTTTTCCATAAGTTTTCGCCTCTTTCTATCATTGTGTGGCCTTATTATATACCTCTGTCAGAATATTTTCAATAGAGTTTTGAAAATATTCTGAAAATTATTTTCCCAAGTAAGCCATAAACTCACTCACTGATATCCCAGTCGCTTTTCATATAATCTTTTGTAGAATCGTAATCCTCAGGCTTTAAAATACCATCGGAAATCCACGCATCATCTTCTATATGCGCTTTCTTTGTTTTCAGCGGTTTGAAAGGAGAGGATTCCTTGTAAAGATACGTTTTAGTATCGTCCTGCCAGTGTAAGAGACCTCCACTATGGAAACGATCATAGATAACTCGGTAACGATCGCCCTGATAGGAAAAAGTAAAGGTTTCATAAGTACGAAAAAGACTAAAAAATATCATGCCTATACTCATTAACAGAGCTGTTGTTCCCATATACAGCCATAAAAATCGACCGACGTTGGTTGCTGATTTTCCCATAGAAAAGCCAATCATCAAAAATAAGATGGCAACGACTAGCAAAGTCTGAGGAAAATAATAGACCAGGGTCACACTCCATAAAAAATACTAAACCCAATAATGAAGCGAAGACGATTGGGTTCTTTTCTAAATATCACATAAATCCCTAACTGCAGTAAAGCAGAAAGTATTAACCTCATCATCACGTAACCCATTAAAGACATTTCCTTCTCCTTTTTCTGATTCTATAAAAAAAGCCTTTCGGCTTTCAGCTGAATAAAAAATAGTGTTTGCCACCATCCTTAAGGGCTTGTTGGACGCTAGCAACCTCCTTCGGAGTTTCATAGCTTAATTTTGAGACTTAGGTCTCAAAATTCTCGAGTGTTAGAAACCTTTATATAATAGCGTTTCTAACACTTTTAGCACGGCGGAGGTGGCTGGATTATGCTCGCCTTACTCGGTAAAAAAAGGAAATGTATTTGAAAACTTGCAAAGCTTCTTATCTCATTTTATTGGGGAAAATAAATTTGTCTCCAGTCTGAAAACTTCCGGCTTTTCTTTTTATAGCAAATGCGCTTCTCTCTTATCAAACATGTCTTGTGCGAGATCTACAAGCTCTGAAATCAGATCGGTATAGTTTAGTCCCATATTTTCCCATAGCAAGGGATACATAGACCATTGGGTAAAGCCAGGCATGGTGTTCAGCTCATTGAGATAGATGTGCCCTTGTGCAGTTAGGAAGAAGTCACAACGTGATAAACCACAACCACCAATCGCACGGAAGGCAACCTCTGCATAGTGACGCATCTGTGCCATAATGTCCTCAGGAATCTTAGCTGGAATAGCCATAGAAATCTTGTTATCAATATACTTGGCCTGATAGTCGTAAAATGCGACATCCTTGACCACTTCTCCTGGAAGGGTCGTCTTAACCTCACTATTACCAAGAATGCCAACTTCTATTTCTCGAGCATCCACTCCTTGCTCTATCAAGATACGGCTGTCATACTTAAGGGCTAAATCGATAGCTGCGCTCAGCTGATCACGGTCCTCAGCCTTAGATATCCCAACAGATGATCCCATATTAGCAGGCTTGATAAAGACTGGATAGGTCAGCTTTTCTTCTACCTTGTCCATGGTCTGTGATTTATCTTGACCTTCCAGATAGACCTGGTAAGCAACTTGAGGGACACCGGCAGATTCAAGGACATGCTTGGTTGTAATCTTGTCCATAGCGACACTAGATGATAAAAGATTGGTACCGATATAAGGCAGCTTCAGAACTTCAAGGAAGCCTTGGATAGAACCATCTTCACCCATGGGACCGTGCAGTACTGGAAATACAACCGCACCTTCTTCATAGATATCACTGGGTTTGATCTGAGCTGAGTAATCAACCTTATCGTTGGTCATGAGCACCTGATCTTGGCTGGGCTGGCTAGTAAAGCTTTGAGTTCTAATAAAGTCACCCGCCTGAGTGATGAAATAGGTCTTGACCTCGAATCGATCGTAATCGACAGCCCGCATAATGCTTTGTGCCGACAGAACAGATACTTCACGCTCAGCTGAGCGTCCACCGTATAGTAAAACTAATGGTTGCTTAGACATAAGTTCTCTTTTCTACTTTATTTTTTCGCTGGTGATATTATAGCATATCCATAAGTGTAATCAAATGCTCAGAAGGTTATAAATAATTTTTAAAAAATGCCACAGTAGCTTGCCAAGATAGCTGACTATCTCTTTTGGAGATTTTCCATGGCATACGGCTATAACGATGATTTGGCTGATTAGCAATGGTTAACATATGAGCACTACCAGGAAGAATGAGCGTTTGTACCTGTCCTGCTGGTTGGGATCCCTCAGACCATAGGGTCTGCTCAATCTGTTGGACCGAGGCGCTGGCTGGCCAGATTTCATCTTGTCCACCAGCTATCATTAAGAGATTGGCTTTGAAATCTTTCAAAGGAATCAAGCTATCTGACCTATATGCGATGATGGGACGACGGTACCATAAGCCCTTCAAGAAATTTTTCCATGAAAATGGTGTATAAGGTAACTCCTCACCTGATAGCAACCATGAGGAGGACTTGGAATTTCGTTTCCCTTTAATGCCTTCCATAACAGCACATGAAGGGGAGTTAAGAACTAGACAAGAAAAATCTTTAAAATAGGCCGCACTAACTAGGGCCATCTCTGCTCCTTTGGAGCGCCCATATAGGCCAATTCTGTTTGAGTTGACTTGAGGCAAAGTTTTAAGATAAGCCGCAGCTTCTTGTACTGAAAGTATTTCAATCCGGTTTAGATTTTTAGGCAAGCCTCTCAAGCCAAAATAGGATAAGGCTAAAGTAACAAAGCCCCTGCTGGCTAGTAACTGCGCAATATTTTGGGCTTTCTCTATACGACCGTCACTGCCACTTAAAACAATAATAGCTGGTTGATCTTGCTTATCTTCCAGGTAAAAAAGACGTCCCTTAGCCTTTGTAAGGTTGATCGTTTTTTCTTTCACTATTGGCAGTTGAAAATAGCGTTTAAAGCTTGCTCTCCCTACTATTTTTGAATTATGGTGTACTTCAATCAATACAGTAAAGTCTTTTTTCAAGGGTATATCTTCTATCTTATCCACAAGTGCTTTTTTTGCCACAGTTTGAGGGCGACATAGATAAAATAAAGCCATCGCTTCTATCCCCTTGTAGGAGCCACCAAAACTTTCACTTTTATTTATGGATAATCTGCCAGACCTATCGGTCTGATAAGTTCCTTTAGCTGTCCAAGGAATCTCTGGGTCCAAGGTCATTGGTGCATTAATATTGTAATAGCCAATTAAAGTCATTTCAATCTCATAAATAGTCTCAAGCAAAGCATCTGTCACGAGGATATCAAAATCATCATCTGCTAAATAACTCTTACTCTCTAGGCTAATCTTCATGAACTCCCTCTTCCTTATTACGTAATAGCAACTCATCCCACACCTTTTCAACATCTGTCATTAGTTGGTACATATCATCTAATAATTCGCTAGGATAATTTGCTAAAACCATCTGTAATCGTGTTTCTAAAAAATCGTGCTGTTGGCGATGGTAAGTCACTACTTCTCTGCCAGAAGCGGTCAATGACAGCTGCAATGCACTCTTTTTATGGTAGGAAGGAGTCTTTTTCAGATAGCCCTTCGCTACAACTTTACTGACAAGTTGTGTTACTGCACTTCTGCTGACACGCCATCGAATGGCGATTTCTGAAAGTCCTATATTTTCCTGCTGACTCACTAATACAATCAGATGAACCTCCGCTGTTGTTAGTGAACTATCCGGCATAGTATGCTGACGCTCTTCTTGTTGGTAATACTTATCGACAAAGTCTCTAAAGCGATCGTTAAATTGATGTAAGCTAACCATAATACCCTCGTTTGTTAAGTTACTTAACAATTTAACATATAAATGTCAACTTGGCAAATTCAATTTTTTCTTGACTTCAAAAAGTAGACAGTGTATACTTTTTATAAAAGTGGACGGCGTCTACAAAAAGAAGGGAGATTTATGAAAAGAGATACTCAAACGCTCAAAAAAGCACTGATCACCACTGCTCTTAAGGATATTGAGGAAAACGGCATAGACAACTTATCTATCCGTCAGGTGGCCAAACGCTGCGGAATCACTCACGGTGCGCCCTACCGGCATTTTGGCAGTAAGGAAGGTTACCTCAAAGTGCTGGTGGAAGAAATTTCTGCCTCATTTAGCCAGATCATGATGTCGGGAGTTACTGATGCTGAGTCCAGCCAGGAAAAGCTCCTGGTCATGGGGCAAAATGTCCTTAGATATGCTCAGCAATCCCCGCATTTTTTTGATGTTCTATTTATCAAATTTCCGACGACTTACCTGACCTTCGCAGAGGAGCATATCATAGCTCATGAGTCTTTTCCAGGCTTCACACGCTTTGTAGCGATCGTTCAGACATTGAAGCAGGAAGCAAGCCTTAAAGCATCAGAAAAAGAGATTGCCCTGCATCTATGGAGCTATATTTTGGGATTGGCTATGATTGTCAGATCCGAAGTCAATTCCAAGCTTTCCCAAGATGCAATTTCTGATAATTTATCAGAATTTCTATCCATTTACATCACTGGAGGTCAAGCATGAATATTCTTATCATTACTGCTCATCCTAAGACAACTAGTCTTACACATGCCATTCAAACCAAAATCCAATCAAGTCTGCCAAAAACACATACTATCAAACATGTGGATCTTTATCAGGAAGACTTTAATCCTGTCTTACATTATGATAAGCGACAAGCTATCAAGGACGACCCTGAAATGGCAGTCTATCGCCAAATGATCACCTGGGCTGATGATGTTATCTTTATTTTTCCTATCTGGTGGGGAAGTATGCCAGCTATTCTCAAAGGCTTTATTGATCGTGTCCTTGCTTCTGGCTTCGCTTATTCCTACAAGGGGACACGGCCAGTTGGTCACCTTAAGGGAAAATCCGCTTGGATTATTACAACTCATGATACCCCTAGTTTTATTGCAAAATTCTTTCAGCAAGATTATGGACGCCTCCTTCAGAAACAAGTCCTTGGCATGTGCGGCTTCAAGCCCGTCAAACTCACCAGCTTACCTTATGTTAAAGGAACTTCTAAGGAAAAATTAACCAAAGGCTTGGACAAGATTGGTCTGATGACTGCTAATCGCTACCACTAAAAAATGCGCTATTTAAAGCGCATTTTTTAGTGGTTTTTCCCATAGCTCTCATAAAAATCAACCTTCAACTGGATAAAACGTTCTAAGTCTTGCAATAACTGAAACAAGATAGCTCTCGTTTCAAATTCTTGTCGTGTCTTGGGAAGATCACGCTGACGATACAAGATCAACGTTTCTTGTATCTCTTCTATTAGGGCAAGGGCTGGGTTATCTTGACTGAGTTGTCTAGCTGTCTGCTGAAATAGGTGGGCTAAGATCTGGCTCTCATCTCCATCTAGCTGACCTCGATTGATTGTAGTGGCCATCTGACGCAAAAGGCTATTTTGTTGCTGACGCATCTCAAAGTAGTGGACATGGTAGTTGGTTTGGCTAAATAGCTTATTATGTCTATCTAGATAAACCAAGGTCAAAGCCTCTTCTAGCGTCTCAGCTAGGTCATTGATCAGTCTTGCATCATTGGTTCCGTCACCTTTAAGTAAGAAACTTTCAAACCGATAAAGGATTGCTTTTAGCTGATGCTCGACACGATCACGAAAACTTAAAATTTCTTTTTCTTTTGAGGGCATATAAAGATTGAAAATCAAGGCCCAGCCCACTCCTATAACAAACAGAGCTGTTTCATTGAGCAAGAGGGGAAAACCGATCGATTGCTCTGCTAATAAATGAGTGACAAGGACAGTACTGGGGGCAATTCCTGCAGCTAACTTCCAAGGATAGGCTATCAGCAGGTAAATCAATAAATAAAGAGCAAGGGCATAGAGGGTGTAACCAAGGCTAGCAAAACTTATCATAGCAAGAGCAAAGGCCAGCAGCATGGATAAAAATCGTCTTCCTGCTATCTGGAGCGTTGATCTCCGTGTTTCTAAAACACTTAGAATAGCTATAATACCAGCTGAACTAGCATAAGATAGACCTAGGCAGTTAGCTGTCACAATAGCGAGCAAGGTTGCTAGGGTTACTTTTACAGCACGCTCTAATGTTGTCATAAAACCTCCATATTACGTTAATACCAGATCGTATAAAGTCTTTAAAAGACATAGATAAAGACAATAGAAAATTCGTTAAAAAATGCCCCTTGAGGGCATTTGATAAGACCTATAATTCCGTACGATTTTCAATGGCACGCAGGAGTGTTACTTCGTCGGCATACTCAATATCACTGCCAACCGCCAAGCCACGCGCCAAACGGGTAACCTTGATCCCAGCCGGTTTTAAAATACGTGAAATATACATAGAGGTAGCTTCTCCATCTGCTGTGGCATTAGTAGCTACGATAACCTCATTAATCTCACTGTCCATGAGACGGTTGATCAAGGCTTTGAGGTTAATATCATCAGGGCCAACCCCATTCATGGGAGAAATCAGGCCATGCAAGACATGATAGAGACCGTGGTACTCTTGAATTTTTTCCATAGCCGTCACATCCTTGCTCTCCTCAACCACTAGGAGAACGGAACGATCTCTTTGCTCATCCTGACAGATTGCACAGGGATCTTCATCTGTCAGATTGCCACAAATAGAGCAATAAGTCAGCTCCCGTTTGGCAGCAAGGAGATTTTTCGCAAAGTCATTAACATCCTCATCAGACATACCAATGGTATAAAAAGCTAAGCGTGTAGCGGTTTTGCTTCCGATTCCTGGTAATTTTGAAAAACTGTCAATCAATTTTGCAATAGGTGTTGGATAAAGCATGCTAACCCTTTCTAAAGATAAATGTACAGAAACATGAGAATGAAGATTTTCTAGCAAGATAGGCTTTTTAGTCTGCTAGGGAAATAGCTACTGGAGCATTTAGGAACTCTAACTACAATGAGTTTGGGAAACTTCTCCCAAACTCATTAATATCTATTATTATCATAGCATTATTGTGCTGCTTTTGCACCATAAGTGGATTGATAGAGCTCAAGAACTTCTCTAGCCACATTTTGATGTGCCTTGCTATCTGATTCAAGGACATGAGGATACATAACAGCAACGGCAATTTTTGTACCATCTCCTGCAGTAGCATACGCTACCGTATTCAAATTGTAGGTTGAAACCGTGCTACCATCATCTAATGAAGCAAAAGTTTCAGCTGTTCCTGTCTTTCCAGATACTGTCAAAGCTGAACTTGCTAGCGATTTACCTGTCGCATAACTATCTGAACTGTTGACTACATTATAGAATCCATTTTGAATGACACCCATTTGACCATCGGAGATCCCAACTTTATTGAGTACTTTCTTGTCAATAGACTTGACCTTATCTCCTAGACCGCCCTCGTCATTATTGCCGTAAATAGCAGATACCAGATGAGGGGCTACTCGATTTCCTCCGTTGGCAACCGTTGCCGCATATTGGGCTAATTGCATAGGAGTGTAACTATCAAACTGTCCAAAGGCTTCTGTCAAAACATTCCCTGGCTTATAATCATCGGTTAAATAACCAGATGATTCATTTGGTAGATCAATGCCCGTCTCCTTACCTAATCCATACTCCCCGTAGGTCTTACGCAAGGCCTTCATTGTGTCATCAACACCCTTATCTGTCAGGGTCATTCCTGGGGTATAGGGTTGTCCCATCATCAGTAAGGCCAGCTGAACCATATACGTATTGGAAGAGTATTCTAGGGCTTTTGAAGCTGAGATGGAGCGACTGCCGTCCTCTGTAAACCAAGAGTTAATTGGGTTGGTACCATTAACACTGATCGTTTGGTCAACAAGGACATCATCTCCTTGGATAACACCTGCCTCCCATGCAGCAGATAGGGTTGCTCCCTTGACTACTGATCCTGGTACGAAGACATCAGTTACAGTTCCTAGGGCATCAGATGATAGATCCCCTGTATCTCTATTATGGGATAAACCAGCCATGGATAAAACAGCACCGGTATCAGCATTGAGCGCTACTGCATACATTCCTTCTGAGTACTGTGCATTGCCTGAGGAGATTTCTGAGCCATAGTAGCGCTTCAGAATATTCTCAACTCCTTTTTGATAATTAAGATCCAGAGTTAGCTTTAGGTTGTTCCCCTTACTACCTTTTTCTGTCAGCTTATTGGATACAACATTTCCTTCCTTGTCGACATCTATTTGTGTGGTCGTCCGTGTCCCTTGCAAATCATCTTCGTATTGAGCTTGCAGGTAGGAAGTTCCGACACGGTCGTTAAGCGAGTAACCTTTGGCCAGATATTCATCAGCCTTTTCTTGTGGGAGACCCGTTTCTTCACTAGAGATCGTTCCGATGATATCCTTTAGGGATTCAGAAGAGGTGGTAATACTCTGATTCCAGTCCGTTGCCACGCTGATCCCTTGCAAATCATCCTTATGCGCTTCGAGGTAATCAATCTGTGAAGCACTGAGATCCCCTGTCGTCAAATAAACCGTACTAAAGTTGCTGGCTGAGTTCATCTGGCTATAGATAAAGGCTTGCTTCAACTCGTCCTTGTTGTAGGAGAGGGTACTCTTAGGTACAGCTGCAACAGCATTTTTATAGATAACGGATTCTTCTAGCTCATTTCCAAAAGTATCCTGTTTCTTGTTTTTGGGAAGGTTATCAACGATCTCCTGATAGTGCTTAGAATCCGCCAAATAAAAATCTCTCTTTTGGCGATCACTGACATTGGTATGAGTGAGATTAATTTCTTTGGAGAGTTTCTTTGTAATCCTAAGCAGGTCATCTGAGGTCGCTTTATTGCTACGGGTGAAGGCAACAACTTTTTTCTTTTCATTATCGACCAAGGGCTTGCCCTTGGCATCATAGATTTGACCACGCTCCGACGATTGACGCACAATATAAGTCGTCTGCTCATGGAGCTTATCAGCATAAAATTGGTGCTTAGAAACTTGCATATAGGCCAGACGACTAATCAAGACTGTTAATAAAATAAGAACAATCGAGAAAATGATATAAAGACGGCTCGTTAAGCTGGAGAGGAAACCAGCTTGGTGGACTCTTTTCTTGGTGATACGAGCCAGCTTATGCCCAGAAGCCCCTGTCTTATCCTTATCATCCTTGTCGTCCGCTTTGGGACCAAATGACTTTAAAAAATCCATATTTCCCTCTTTTCCATATTATAATACCTTATTATTCTACCATAATTTACCTCAAAAACTGTGACAAAGCTAAAAGGATTTCCTTGGAAGTTTTTTCTAGCAGCTGGTGGTTTGTAAAAGAGCTCAGGACCTAAAATTCCCAAGCTCTTGTTTTTTAATTATTAAATATACAAGCGAGAGAAGGACTTGCTGAGCAATCAAATCCCTCAGATTATTGATTGCCGTCCTACTCTCGTAACTTCCCTCAAATTATTTATCTTCAAGGTAGTATTCCTTAACAAGGTTAAGGTTATCATCAAATTCAAATACCAATGGTGGAAAGTTTGGAATTTCAACATCCATAATTTCATCATCTGATAATTGTTTGATGTGTTTCACAAGGGCGCGGATTGAGTTACCGTGTGCACCAACGAAAACATTTTTACCATCTTTAAGGGCTGGAGCAATTTTATCTTCCCAGAATGGAAGGGCACGTTCCAAAGTCACTTTCAAGTTTTCAGCATCAGGGATTACTGAGTCATCAAGTGAAGCATAGCGACGATCGGTGTGCGCTGAATGTTCGTCATCTTTGGCCATGTCTGGTGGCAATACATCATAAGAACGGCGCCAGATATGAACTTGCTCGTCACCCCATTTTTCAGCAGCTTCAGCCTTGTTTTGACCAGTCAAGCCACCATAGTGACGTTCGTTCAAACGCCAAGATTTTTCAACCGGAACCCAAAGTTGATCAGATGCTTCAAGGGCAAGGTTAGTTGTCTTGATCGCACGTTTCAATACTGATGTAAAGGCAAGGTCAAACTCGATACCTGCTGCTTTGATCAGCTTACCAGCGTCGATTGCTTGTTGTGTCCCTTTATCTGAAAGATCAACGTCTGCCCAACCAGTGAAGAGGTTAGCTTTGTTCCATTCTGACTCACCGTGGCGAGCAAAAACCAATTTTACCATTCGTCATGTCTCCTTTAAAAATGGACTCTTATTGAGTCAAATTTCGTTACGGTTTTACACCATTACTTCTTCATTTTACAAGAAATCTTTGAAAAAATCCAGTCTAATCTCAAGTCCTTAAGAAGAATGGATAATTGCTTTAAATAACGAACGCCATCCGAGCTTCACTCTGATAATATTCGTTTTACGTTGAAAATTCTTTAGATAAATAGTAAAATGGTGGCAGTTATAGGTTAGTTTCTGTCTGAAAGGAGACATTATGGTATCAACTGCTACACAGATTGCTGATTTTTCATTCGATAACTGCTTAATGAATGCAGCAGGTGTCTATTGCATGACCAAAGAAGAATTGGAGGCTATCGAAAGATCTGCTGCAGGTTCTTTTGTGACAAAGACTGGAACTCTGGAACCTCGCCAGGGTAATCCTGAGCCTCGCTACGCAGATCTCCCTCTAGGATCTATCAACTCGATGGGATTGCCAAATAAGGGGTATCGCTATTATCTTGACTTAGTTACCCAACTACAAAATGAGGCAGGAAGTAAGAATCATTTCTTATCTGTTGTTGGTTTGAGCCAGGAAGAGACTCATACTATTCTCAAAGCTATCCAAGCCAGTGACTACCAAGGACTCGTTGAACTCAATCTTTCCTGCCCCAATGTCCCTGGCAAACCACAGATTGCCTATGATTTTGAAACAACCAACCAAATTCTGTCTGATGTTTTCACTTATTACAGTAAACCATTGGGTATTAAACTGCCTCCTTACTTTGATATTGCTCATTTTGACCAAGCTGCAGCGATTTTTAATCAATTTCCACTTAGCTTCGTTAACTGTGTCAACTCTATTGGAAATGGTCTCTTTGTGCAAGATGAAACCGTCCTTATCAAGCCTAAAAATGGCTTTGGAGGCTTAGGGGGGGATTATATCAAGCCGACTGCCTTGGCTAATGTTCATGCTTTTTACCAACGTCTTAAGCCCTCTATCCAAATTATCGGAACTGGTGGCGTCAAAAATGGTCAGGATGCATTTGAGCATATTTTATGCGGGGCTAGTATGGTTCAGATCGGTACCGCCTTGCAAAAGGAAGGACCCAACATTTTTGAGCGTGTGACACGTGAGCTACAAGACATTATGGAGGATAAGGGCTATCAAACCATCGAAGACTTTCGAGGCAAGCTCCGCTATATCAATTAACCTAGTTCAAATCTGTCCTAGCACAGATTTTTTTAATAATTTTTAGCCATATTTCTGCTATAATAATCCCGAAAATAGCGATCTAAGCTCTTCATTATTGGCTTAGAGAAACTCTAGCTTATAGGAGGAAGTCAATGTCAAAACTACTCTCACCTGCACATGTGGCGGGATTGGATCTTAAAAATCGTGTGGTCATGCCACCGATGTGTATGTATGTCGTTGATAAGGAGGATGGTATGGTCACCTCCTTTCATCACGCCCACTATGGGGCAAGGGCTATCGGACAAGTAGGGCTCATCATCTTGGAAGCGACAGCTGTTGAACCCGATGGCCGACTAACCAATAAAGATTTGGGGATTTGGAGCGATGACCATATCCCTGGACTTAAGCGCTTGGTTGATCAGCTCCATGCCTTAGGTGCAAAGGTTGGTGTTCAGCTCGGACATGGCGGCCGCAAGTCCAAAGATGCTCACATCAAAAAAGCTCCTTCTGCCATCGCCTATAATGATGATTATGGTATTCCACATGAACTCTCCCATCAAGAGATTGCAGACGTTCAACACGCTTTCTGCGCTGCTGCCAAGCGTGCTCAAGCAGCTGGTTTTGACATGATCGAGCTCCACGGGGCTCATGGTTATTTGATCAATCAGTTCTTAGAGCCGCAGAGCAATCAACGTCAAGATCATTATGGAGGTAGCTTGGAGAATCGCTATCGCTTTTTAGGAGAAATGTTGCCAGAGATCAAAGCGAACTTTCAAGGAGCTATCTGGACACGTTTGTCCATGACTGCCTACGATGATTCTGGACTTCAAAATACAATTCAAGACTGGCAGATGATCGGAAAATGGCTGGAAAATGATGGCGTGGACTGCCTCGATATCTCCACCGGTGGTCTCAGAGATATTCGTCCTAATATTCCTATCTACGGGGGCTATCAGGCTGACTATACGAGACAGATGAAGGAAGCTGTCTCTATACCTGTCACTGCTGTGGGTCTCCTGAATGCACCAGAACTTGGGGAATACCTCTTGCAAACTCATCAAGCTGATCTCATCGAAGTGGGACGAGGGCTAATCCGCAATCCAAATTGGCCTGCTTATGCTGCGGAACTCCTTCACGATCATGACTTTACAGTCTATAATAACTCTTACAAGAGAGGTCAAATGCGTTAAAAACTCGTTTCGATACAAGAAAGGGTCTGGAATGTTATTCCAGACCCTTTTGTATCATTCAAAATTTACCAAATGGGCGCAGTGTTTGGGAGTAAGATTTGTTGTGTCTATGCCAAGAAGTTTTAACCTTGCACACAGCTCATTAGGTACTTTAGCAACAATGAAGCACTGCTAGTCTTCAAATGATTCATCAGAAGTCGCCATCCTCCTGGTCTTCATCTTCTTCCTCATCAAATTCACGATCAAACTGATCTTTCTCCTCTGGAGTCATCTCTGATGATGCTAAAAGATTAAAAATAGCTTTGAGGATAAAGAATTTGGTAACAGCATAGACAAAAAGAATCAGAAGGATAATCCAGACTATATTTTTCATAAATATTCTTTACTCATTAGTTGATAAATAAAGACTGGAAATAACTTCCAGTCTTTTCTTGTTTGTCCAAATTATTTAACTGCGTCTTTAAGTGCTTTACCAGCTTTGAATGCAGGTACTTTTGAAGCAGCGATTGCAATTTCAGCACCAGTTTGTGGGTTGCGACCCTTACGAGCTGCACGTTCACGAACTTCAAAGTTACCAAAACCGATCAATTGAACTTTTTCACCTTTTGCAAGGAACTCTTCAATAGAAGCAAATACAGCATCTACAGCTGCTGCTGAATCTTTCTTAGTCAATTCTGTTGCTTCAGCAACCTTTGCAATCAAATCTTGTTTATTAGCCATTTACTAATCCTCCAAAAATTATTAAGCCTTATTATTAAAGGCTTTAACACAACCTATCATATCTAATTTTCCTTATTAGGTCAAGTGTAAAGGAATATTTTGACTTATTTTTATTGAACAAATTATTTTTAGGATAAAATTATTCTTAAAATAATCAAGAGGCCCCTAGAGGCCTCTGTTTAACTCTTCTTATAAATATCAAAGTTGAGGTGATTATTGACCAAATCTAACTCAGTGGCCTTCACATAAATATCAGCCTCGTTTTTAAGTTTAGGTAGGTTGAGAATGATCGTCGTCTTTTTAGCATTAATCTCAACAAAATCAGGGAAGTCGTAGCTAGCAGCAATGACTTTTAGAACATCCTTTTTGGGAAGAGAGAGGCTACCAGCCGACACCGAAGATACTTCCAGCTGGATACTGCCATCATTCAGGACCACTGGAGTGAAGTAGATTTCTAAAGGAATGTCGTAGCCTAGAACTTTATAGCTGCCTTTAAAGACAATATCGCTAGATGTTGCTGAAAAGGTATACTGGTTGTTCTTGCCTTGGTACTCTTCAAAATAAGAAGCAACAGTCTCATTAAACTCATCTCTGGATGAGGTGAAAGTGCCTACTTTGACATCATTTTTACTGACAAAGGTCTTGTGCTCCTGAGTCAATCCACCATTTAGGGGACCTAGGCGTAGCATAACGATCGCTAGAAAAGCAACATTTAAGGCTAAAAGGGTTAGAAAGGCCCATTTCCACTTACTTGTTTTTCCATTGATTTTTGGTTCCATTTACTTCCTCCAAAATAGCGTTGGCCATGATTTGATAGCCAGTGTTATTGGGATGAAAATGATCTCCCTCAAATAGAACATCATTTTCAACAATCTTATCTTTATCTTTTGATGATGATGAAGTATCTGAGCTAGACTGACTGGACTCACTCACACCTTGCTTACCGTCTAATCCCTTATAAAGCAGGTCATTAATAGGAACAAAATAGACACGATCATATTCCCGAGTCACACTTTCAGTCCCCTTGTTCCAATTGTCTATGACATCCTGCATCTCAGTCAATTCTGGAAAATTGATATAGAAGGGATTGTATATTCCTACAATATAAATTGGCAGATCTGGGTTATCTTTTCTAGCTAGTTTTATAATATCTCGGACATTATTTTGATAGGTTTTTGCTGGTTTATTAAAGGTATCTACTTGTAGATCCTCAAAATGGTCTTTTAGCACATGAATGACATCATTACCTCCGACAGTAAGGGTCATCATATCTGCTGATGCCATATCTTTTTGGATATCCGACTTGGTCTTCATCCGCTTGAGAATCTGCTGGCTAGTATTTCCAGCAATTCCATAATTGGTTTCCGTAACTTGATAAGGATAGCGTTGCTCTAATTGTCTAGCTAAGATAGGGACAAAGCCACCTTGTTTACTCGTGTCTCCCACACCTTCCGTCAAGGAATCACCAATTGCTACATAAGAAAAAGAAGTTGTTTTCTTAGCCCTATCATTGTCTAGTGCAGCACTATTTTTCGCCCTGGGTAAGAGCAGATTGATAATAAGAGCAAAAATAATAAGGCAGCTAATAAAATATCCGATTGAAATCCAACGTCTATGCATAGTGTATCATGATTGCAAAGGCACCCTCACCCGTATGGGTTTGAATAATAGATCCCGTTTCAGCTACGGTGATCTTTTCACTATCAATCAAGCCTTGCAACTTCTCCTTTACTTGATAAGCCCAGTCAGATTTTCCGGCATAAGAAATACCAATTTCCTTAATAGGACGATCTTGGGCTTGCACGATAAAACTATCCAACCATTTGACAAAGGTCTTTTGTCCTCTACCTTTGACAACAGGAACTAGTGAAGCATCTTTGAATTGCATGATGACACGGATATTCAGCAGAGAGGAAAGCAGCCCTGATACCCGTCCAATACGTCCACCTTTGACAAGATTTTCAAGGGTGGAAACCCCAATAAAGAGCTCTGAATTTTTACGGACCTCTTCGATTTTAGCAAGGATTGTTTCAAGATCAGCACCATCTTTTGCTAATCTAGCTGCCTGGACAACCTGATGCATCATAGACTGATCCGTGAAATCAGAGTCTAAAACGGTAACATCTACTCCAGCTATAGCAGCTCCCTGTCTAGCTGCTTCTACTGTGCCAGAAAGACTATGGGTAATATGAATGGAAACAATGTGGTCAGCTCCTTGCTGTACGAGTTCTTCATAAACTTCTGCAAAAACACCAACCGGAGGTTGACTGGTCTTTGGAATTTCTTTACTCGCTTTCATGAGCGATAAAAATTTTCCCTCTTCCTTTAAATCAGTATCCTTATAGATGACACCATCAATCATCACCGTCAGTGGAACGATTGTGATATCCAAATCTTCGGCTAATTTAGGATCTATTGTGATCGATGAATCGGTAACAATCTTAATAGTTTTCATATCTTTTTTCCTAGTTTTCTATACTTTTATAACGACTATTTTATTATATCAGAAACTTAAATAATTTGCGTCAATAGTCTGCAATTACTACTAGCTAGTATTTTAAGGCGGCACTGACTTTTGAAGATTTTTTAACCTTTAATCTATCCTTTAGAGTAGCTTCTTTCTTTTTCACTCTAAAATGAATGATTGCAATCTCGTCAAATAGTTTTATCAAAATGTAACTAAAATGAAAAGTTGAACTTTTTTTCTCCTAATTTTGGTCCCTTCATCAAAAATAATGGCAAAGAATCCTTATCTTTTTTAGGGTCTTATCTCATTTATCATCTTTAGCACTTTGTCTTATTTTATTAATACTGGCAAAAGTTAGAAAATGGGTAGTAGGCATTCGAACCAATCTATGGTATTATTACTCAGTCAGAAAAAATATTTAGATAGGAATTACTATGCAAACGAACACATTTAGCAAACGTAAAACCAAAACTGCTGGCCTTTGCGGAGCCATCCTTGCTACTGCAACACTTGCTGTCGGACTTTCTTCGACAGTACAGGCCGATCAAAATTCTAAAACTACTCAAGCTACGTCGAGCCAAAAAGCTCCGACCTTTACTGTAGATACACAGACTGTTCAAGCACCTGCTGCTTCTAGTAATCAGTCTACAACAGCGGCTACACCAGCCCAAGAACCAACAACTACTCCAGTCGCTAGGCCACAAATGTCTTCAGCGACAGTAGCCGCTCCTACTGCAACAGCTGTTCCAGCGCAATCATCCGCTGCTAGTCCTGCTGAGCAGCAGGTTGCTCAACCTGTTCAATCTGCCAATGTTACTGTGACTAAGCCAGCTACTGCTGCTAGTACAGTAGCTTCTACTAAACCAGCAAATACAACTGAAATTGGTAAGGTGGACTACGACAAGACATTGTCATCGGCTCAAAAAATCGCACCAGTTACTGACATTACTTATAGCGGTAATGCAGATGAATACATCACTGTTGAAAACCCTGGGCAAGCTTACAAACCTAATGCTGAAAACATTACAAAATACCTCAACGAGTACCTGACAGAACTTCGTAACATTAATGGTATTAATGTGCCAGTGCCTGAAGCTAATGATCTCATGAAAGATTTTGCTCAGTCTCGTGCTAATGAGGAAGCTAGTGAAAATGATGGCATTGATCACACAACTAAGTCAGAGTTCCCATCTAGTGTAAAAATTTACTCTGAGAATGGGCATGAAGACACGCTCAGCTCTATCGCTCCGCAAAATGGGGCTGGTCAGACTCTAGGGTCAGACAAGGCAACAGCTTACTACTTAGCTCTTAACTGGTTCGCTGACTACTTCAACATTATGAGCGGTGACGATGGCAAGTCTGCATTTGGTCATGCTATCAGTATTCTTTCTAACAGTGGTGAAGGGATGTCTCTTGGGGTCGCTACCAATTCTGCAGAGACAAGTAACTTCTATGCTATGCTTGAAATCGGTAGCAATACAGATGTTCGTAATGAAGATGGCTTTACCGCTACACAGGATGCTAACGGCAACTATGTCCTCAATTACAATGGTCAAAAGGTAAAATTCTTGCCTAAAACGACCTTCCACTATGTGACACCTTCTTCTGCTAATGCTGAAGTGGCAGCTAATAATAACAGACCGGCCAATAACAATAATAATGCGGCGGCTAATAATACACCTGCCAAGGCAAACACACCAGCTAGGGAGAATACACCTGCTGCAGGAGATCAGAACCAAAATCCTGCGAATGCTAATCAAGCAGATCAAGAACGAATCCCAGTTAGTCAAGGTGAGGGAGATCCTTCTGGTCTTTCTCCATATTACACAGCTACTGCTTCATCTAAAGAAACTGTTGCTAAGCAAACTGCTACAGCATCAGGTGAGAAGCAAGATGGGCAACTTCCAGAAACTGGGGATGCTGAAGTTCGAGCAGGTATTACTTTAGGGGCTACTTTTGTTCTAGTTGGACTTGGTCTTGCTTTCAAACGTAAAAGTGAAGATTAATCATCAAATTTTTAAAAGCAACTCAGAATTTTTCTTCTGAGCTGCTTTTTTTCGTTATTGAGGCTTGCCTCTTATGCAAATAAAAAATCTCTCTAGTTAAGAAGAGCTAGGGAGATTTTCGATTTTCTAAACTTAAGGTAAAATGAAGCACACGCCTTGGTGATCACGTCGAATGGTCCTATGGGACTTAATGCAGTTGCTCGCAACTTATTTCTGATTACCTCGAATAGTCCTATAGGACTTAATGTAGTTGCTTGCAACTTATGTCTGATTACCTCGAATAGTCCTATGGGACTTAATGCAGTTGCTCGCAACTTATGTCTGATTACCTCGAATAGTCCTATGGGACTTAATGCAGTTGCTCGCAACTTATGTCTGACTACCTCGAATAGTCCTATGGGACTTAATGCAGTTGCTCGCAACTTATGTCTGATCACCTCGAATAGTCCTATAGGACTTTATGTCGTTGCTCGCAACTTATTTCTGATCAGCTCGAATAGTCCTATAGGACTTTATGTAGTTGCTCACAACTGATTTCTGATTACCTCGAATAGTCCTATGTATGGGACTATTCGAGCATTCCAGCTTGGAGTTGATACATTTTGTGATAAGTGCCTTGTTGGGCTAGGAGTTCTTCATGCGTTCCACTTTCGATAATGTGTCCTTTATCAAGAACATAAATACAGTTGGCATCTTGAATCGTTGATAAGCGATGGGCAATAGCGATTGTTGTCCGTCCTTTACGCATTTTTTTGAGAGAGGCTTGGATAACATCTTCCGTTTCGGAGTCAATATTGGCAGTTGCTTCATCAAGGATCAAAATCTTAGGCTGACTGGCCACTGTTCTAGCAAAAGCTAGAAGCTGGCGCTGACCAGTCGAGTAGGTAGAGCCGCGTTCCGTTACAGGCTCGTCATAGCCTTGTGGTAGTTGTTCTATAAAGTCGGCTGCATCGACAAACTCAGCTGCTTCTGCAACTTCTTCATCACTAATGTTTTGGTACATACGGATATTGGATTTGATGGTTCCATGATAGAGGAAGGGATCTTGAAGGACCAAGCCTACTGATTGGCGCAAGACTTCTTGTGGATACTGACGAATATCTTTTCCATCCAGTAGGATTTGGCCAGACTGAAACTCGTAGAAGCGCATGAGAACATTGATAATCGAAGATTTACCAGATCCAGTCGATCCAACGAAAGCGATTGTTTCTCCTTTATTGACTGTAAAACTAATATTATCGAGAATCTTGGTCTTGCCATCATAAGAGAAATTAACATTTTTAAATTCTATGTTGCCTTCCTCAACCTTGATATCATGCTCATCCTGCTGAGGTTCGTAATCCGTGCGATCAATTAACATGAATATACGACCAGCTGAGACCATTGACGTTTGTAAGGTTGAAAAGTTTTGAGTGACTGAGATCAAGGGATCAAAAAGTCTATTAATGTACTGAATGAAGGCATACATAAGACCAGCAGTAATCCCAAAGATATTCCAGGTTAATCCAAAGTAAGTCATCAAGACAGCGTATCCCAAGAGCTTAAGCAAGGACATGGCTGGGCGTAAAAAGATAGAGTCCAAGAGAACGGATTTATTGGCATAGGCAAGGTGTTCTTGGTTGATCGTATCAAATTCATCCTTAAGGCGGTCTTCTTGACGAAAGGCTTGAATGACACGGATCCCCTCTATAGATTCTGAGAGCTTGGTATTAATGTCACTCAATTTACTACGAGTCGAGGCAATGACAGTGACGGATTTTTTCCGATAAAGATTGACCAGCAGAATAATTAGGGGTAAAAATAGGACAACTAACACGGTCAAACGGACATCCAAAACAATCATGGTATAGAGAGTTGTCACAAAGATAAAAATGGCTGATATAAAACTAGCTAGTATCCCTGAAAACATCTCACTGATCGATTCAGTATCATTCGTTAGGCGTGAGACGATCGAGCCAGCCGGTGTTTGGTCAAAATACGACATACCTAGCCGCTGAACATTATCAAAAGCATCCTGACGAATGTCTCGTACAATACTGTAAGCTACCTTGGAGAAGAGGTAGTTCCCTACGTAAGAAAAAATCATCTGGCAAACATAGAGCATAAAGTAGCCAACTAGGATCAGCAAAGCTGTCTGAGTGATATTTTGGATATAGTGATCAATGAAGTAACGTGCGACTAGGGGAATAATGGTTTGCACTACTGTCGTCAACAATAAGAAAGCTAGGGCCAAGACGGTCAGCCACTTGTAGGCTTTAAGGTAGCCCATAAGACGTTTGAAAACAAGCCTTTGGCTCATTTGTTCTTGTGTGTCCATCAATACTCTCCTTCCATTTCAAGCTGTTGGGACTCATAGGTACGCGCATACCAGCCCCCTTGAGCTAGCAACTCTTCATGGGTACCACGTTCCATAATTTTCCCTTGATTCATAACCAAGATCAAATCACTGTGTACAACTGCACTCAGACGGTGGGCAGTAATGATCGTCGTCTTGTCTTGGCGGTTATTTTTAAGATTATCTACTATAGCATGCTCTGTTCTGGCATCCACGGCTGACAAGGAATCATCCAAGATCAAGACCTCGGGGTCCATAATCATAGCACGTGCCATAGCAATGCGCTGCTTTTGCCCACCGGATAATGAAACACCTTTTTCACCGATCAAGGTCTTAAATCCTTCTGGCATAGCAAGGATATCATCATAGACTTGGGCCAATTTTGCTGCTGCTTCTACCTGCTCTATGGTTAAGTTAGGATTGGAGAAGCGAATATTTTCTAAAATACTCATGGCAAAAAGAAACTGATCTTGTGGTACATAGCCAATTAAGCTGCGGAGATCATCTAATTTATAGTCTTTAATATTATGACCATCTAAGGCAATCTGTCCCTTGTCTACATCATACTGGCGTAGGAGTAATTTAATCAAGGTTGTCTTACCAGATCCAGTCTGGCCTACAATTCCAAGGGTCTGTCCTTTTTTCAAAGTGAAGTGAATATCTTCAAGACCAGCATCGTCATCGCCCTCATAGATAAACTGATCAATAGCATAGCTAATATCCCCATTTTTTATAGTTTCCAGCGGATGCTCAGCTTCTAGGACATCGCTTTCTTGCGCCAGAAGCTCAGAAATACGTGAATAAGAGACATTTCCACGCTGGCTGATATTAAAGAGGAAGCCAATAGCCTGAAGGGGCCATACCAACATATCTAAATATGTGATGAAGGTTACTAGACTTCCGACTGTTACACGACCAGCTGAGATCATATAAGCCCCTACCAGTAGCGTCAAGACATAACTAGCTCCAACAAAGAGGTTGGTCACTGGGGTGAACATGCTATTGTAACGCATGCTGACTAGATTTTTCTGGAAAGTCCGCTCATTGGTTTGGGCAAAACTTTTTGACTCGTCTGATTGGTAACCAAAGGACTTGGTCACTTTGATACCTGAAACACTCTCTTGGACCTTATTATTGAGATCCGAAAAGGCTGCCTGAGCTTCCTTGAAGGACTCGTGATTCTTATGTCCTAGACGGCTGGTTGCAAAGGCCATAAGGGGTAAAGGAATAATAGCGACTAGAGTCATCTGCCAAGAAATAGTGAAAAACATAGTAATCAGCGTCACCAAGGCTGTGATAGAAGCGTCCACGGCGGACATTACCCCACCACCAGCAAGCATCTGAAGGGCATTAATATCATTGGTTGCATGGGCCATCAGGTCACCCGTTCGATATTTTTGGAAAAAAGAGGGGGACATCTTTGTAAAATGCTCAAACAAACGTGCCCGCATGATCCGTCCTAGTCTTTGAGCTGTTCCTAGGAGATAAACACGCCAAATCAATCGCAAGATATACATGGCAAAGGCAGCAGCTAAGAGGATGATTAATTTGACAAATAGAGTCGCAGCCGTCAAATTTTTAGCGTCAATGGAGTCAATCACCTCTCCCATCACCATGGGTGGGATCAAGTTGAGGACACTGACAAGACTCAAAGCGATAATTCCTATGAGGTAGCGGCGTTTTTCTTGACGGAAAAACCACCAAAGTTTCTTGATAATCACAAACGTTTCCTTTCTTCTATAGGGCTTGTATTTTCTCAGGGTCAATCCCCGATCTTTCAAGACTAGTGAATCATCTTGTTATAGTACTAGCAAGACCTGATAAGCACTCACAAAGAGGCTGGACCTGCTGTTCCAACCTCTTTATCTGAGTATCTTATTCTAAACACATCAGTCCTGCTGTCATTATAGTCAGGACTTCAGGTTTGTTTGCTAGCCATTTTTAACAAGAGTAATTTTAGCACAGGTAGCAGCCAAAGAGCAACTAATCCGCCTAGAGTATTGAAAATCAGATCATCAACCTCAAACACACGATTAAATCCCAATGTTAGATCTAAGACAATCTGAATGAGTTCAATACTGAGGCTCATTAAAAAGCTCCATTTGAGAACTAAAATAGGTTTAGTCAAATTGGGATATAGGACTAGTAGTCCTAACCAAACTGGTGTTAGTAAAAAAAGGTTACTAATATTTTGACCAATGACCCAAAACAAGGCTTTAAATGTTACCAAGCGTCCAATATTAAAAAAAGAATTGAAGGGAACTAAGAGAACAGGGACACGACCGATGTAAATAATATTTGGAGTCGTGACATCCTTGATCACATAATACTGGGGTGAAAAACACAGATAGCAAAGACAGCAAATATATGCTATTAAAAGACCTACGACGATCTGCCTTCCCAGTCCTGTTAGCTGAGGTTTGTCATTTCTCATCTTTTTCACATTACAAGCCCTAATTGACCGCAGCCATAGCCTTTTGGCGATCACGCTTCATGGTATTTGAACGCAGCTGGCCACAAGCTGCATCAATGTCTGTACCGTGTTCTTGACGTACCACACAGTTAACGCCGTTTTTCTTAAGGACATCGTAGAAAGCATCGACACGCTCCTTGGTCGAGCGACTATACTGATCATGTTCTGATACTGGATTGTAAGGGATCAGGTTAATATAAGACAGCTTGCGAATATTTTTAGTCAGGTCAGCTAGTTCTTGAGCATTTTCAGGAGAATCATTGACTTCATTGAGCATAATATACTCGAAAGTCACACGTCGATTGGTTGTTTCAATATAATATTCAATAGCATCAAACAGTTTTTCCAAAGGGAATGAGCGGTTGATGCGCATGATACTTGAGCGAAGCCCATTATTGGGTGCATGTAAGGATACCGCTAGATTAACCTGAATCCCTTCATCAGCAAACTCACGAATTTTATGAGCCAGACCGGATGTTGACACTGTGATATGTCGAGCTCCAATAGCCAGACCATGATCGTCATTAATAGTGCGTAAGAAACGCATCACATTATCATAGTTATCAAAAGGTTCACCGATTCCCATGACAACGACATGGCTAACACGATCTCCTTCGCCACGATCATCCAAGTATTTTTGCACCAGCATAATCTGGGCTGTAATTTCACCATTAGTCAAGTCACGCTGCTTTTTAATCAAACCACTGGCACAGAAGGTGCAGCCAATATTGCAGCCAACTTGAGTTGTCACACAGACAGATAGCCCATAGTGCTGCCGCATTAAAACAGTCTCGATCAACATCCCATCAGGTAATTCAAAGAGATATTTGATGGTACCGTCTGCTGATTCTTGGACAATACGCTGCTTGAGAGGATTAAATTCAAAATTATCCTTTAGTAGGCTGATGAGATCCTTTGAAATATTAGTCATATCCTCAAACGATTGTACTCGTTTTTTGTAGAGCCAGTCCCAAATTTGTTTGGCACGAAAGGCTTTTTCACCCTGAGCTATTGTCCATTCGATCAACTGCTCTCTGGTCATCTCATAAATGGATGGTTTTAGTGTTGCTGTCATCTAACTACTCCTTCTTTCTTATGGTAAAGTGTTGCTGCTCACTAGGCTTATTAGTCTTGATTTTCTTTTTTGCCTTGGGTTGCTTAGCAGAGGACTTGGTATTCTTAGCATTGACTTGATTAGACTTTAGGCGATGGCTAGGTGCTTCTTTATTTTTACGTCTAAAACCTTCTCTTTTAGCCTCTGCCTCTTTCTTTCTCGGTTGTTTATGATAGTTTCCTTTAGCTCTACCAGATCTGTCTGATTCAGATTTAGGAAGACGTGGCTCTGGATTTTCTAAAATAAAATAAGCACAGCCAAAATTACAATATTCCTTGAGGTAGTCATCTAAACGGCTGATTTTCCATTGAGCAATCTTGGTGCGATCATCCTTGTAAAAGCCTGTCAATCTTAGCTCATCGCTCGAGCGATCTCCCAAAATATAGTCATATTTTAACAAGATCTCTGAATAGCGCTGTTGGAATTTTTCGAGATCAAAGGCTTCTCTATAATTTTCCAGTAGGGTAAAGGACAGGTCATCCGCAACAATCTCTTGTCCGATCACCTGAAATGTCGGTCCTGGAAATTTATTGTAATTATACATTTCAGGTGCAATCTCGCGTCTCATTCCCTGCCATCCTTTCTTCTATTAAAACTTATTTCCTTAAGCATTCGCTTTATCATTATACACTATTTCTAGAGAGATAGAAACTTTCCATCTAAGCAAAACAGTCTGAGCACCTATCATCTCAGACTGTTTTTTTATTTCTTGTTAAGTATTAGCGCTCCAGGTAATCAATAGCATCCTGGGCTGTTTTGACAGGAACGATGGTCATATCAGATCCAATGTCCTTAGCTGTTTTCTTAGCCTCTTGGTAATTATTTCCATTAGGGTAGTAAGATTTTTCTTCTTTTTTTATAGGATTATCAGGCACAAAGAAAACTTCGGCACCCGCATCATTTGCTGCAACAACTTTTTGCGCCACACCACCGATATCACCGACTGTACCATCCAGCTCAATCGTTCCAGTACCAGCAATTTTGCGACCTTTAAGCAAATCTTCCTTGACCAGCTGGTCATAGATAGATAGAGTAAACATCAAGCCTGCACTAGGACCACCGACACCCTCGGTACTGAATTTAATATCTTCTTTGGTCTCAACTTCGGTATGGTCTGTCAGAGAAATACCAATACCATTTTTCCCATTGGCTAGTTTGATAACCTTACCTGTTGCTGTTTTTTTCTTCCCTTGACGGGTGAACTGTACGCTGACAGAGGTGTCTCGTTGGAGACTTTTGACATAATTCATCAATTCTTTTGAGCTCTTGAAGGTTTTATTGTTAACCCCTGTTACGGTATCAGAAATTTCTAACTTATCTTTAAAAGTAGAATCATCGGTCAAGCCTAGCACATAAACGCCTTTATAGGCCATTTTGACATCTTTCCCAGATAGTTTGAGTGCCTGATAAATGGCAGTGTTCTGTGAGTTTTCCATATAGTACTGGTTCATCAGTTCATACTCTTTACTGCTAGCACCGCCTGTCATTTGCTCCTCGGGGACTACCTCATAGTGATCATTAAAAGATGCCATCAATAACTGAAAAGGGGTTCCTCTGCTGACACCGACTGCGACAAAATTATAGGAACCATCCGCATTATTAGACTTGCCATTTACGGTTAGAACATCTTTGATATTATAAGCTCCACCTGGCGCTTCCACGTAGTAGGGTAAAGGAAGGGCAAAAAACGCAATGACGGATACAATCCAAAGAATTATCCCACCACCTAGGAACCATGCCCAGTGGCGCCTAAAAAAGCCTTGCTTTTTATATTCGACGTGTTGGTTGACTATTGGTAGAGGCATTTGCTCCATAATTAATTCTTTCCTTTCTCTATTTCCAAAACAACGCTCTTAGGGACATAAGCGCTAATGTCAGCTCCGAAGTGGATCAATTCACGAATACGTGTTGAGCTGATTTGAGTCAAAGATGGTTGGCTAGCTAAATAAATAGTTTCAATCTCAGGTGCCAAGTCATGATTGAAGTAATCCATACTAGTCTCATAGGTTAGATCCATACCATTGCGCAATCCTCTAACCAAGGTCCTTGCACCAACTTCCCTAGCGACATCTACTGTCAACTGACTGTGAGAGGTCATAACAGTGACCTTACCAAGGCTATTGTATTCAGCCAGAGCTGCTTCCAGCATGGCCTTACGGCGCTCAATGGGAAAGAAGCCTGGTTTTTCTTGATTATAAAAGATACCGACATAGAGCTGATCAAAGAGCCGACTCGCACGTATAATCAAATCCATGTGTCCCTTGGTAACAGGATCAAATGATCCAGTCAGTAATCCAATCTTATTTGACATAGACAGTCACCTTGCTAATTCCATAGGATTTTTGTTTCCAGATAGCTAGATCTGCAATTTGTTCTGGTAGTTGAACCTGCTTATCCGTCTCGCAGACTACTCTAACATCATCGCTGAGCAGGTCCAATGCCTGCAGGGTCTGGATATTTTGAACGACTGCTTCCTTAGCATAAGGAGGATCCAGTAAGACCAGGTCAAACTGGCCGGTCAGTCGATCCAGCACCTGTTTGGCATCGCCTTTAATTAAGTGGAACTGACTCTCGGCTTTGGTCATTTTGATATTGGCTTGGATAATAGCTTGAGCCCTACGATCTTTTTCGACTAGGATAGCCTCACTCATGCCACGAGAGATAGCCTCAATTGACAAGCCACCGCTTCCTGCAAACAGGTCTAAAACACGACCACCATCAAAGTAAGGACCGATCATGCTGTAGATGGCTCCTCTCACTTTGTCTGAGGTTGGTCGTGTCGTCTTGCCTTCAAGTGTCCTTAAGGGACGCCCACCAAATTCTCCTGCTATAATTCTCATAGACTTCATTATAGCAAAATTTTAAAGAGCTGTTTACTATTTTTCTGGTGGATTTTTTGAGGGAAGGTAGGGCAATAGTGCATCTGCTAAAGTCTTGGTTGCTCGTCTGGGGCCTCTGACAGCCTTGATTCCTGCTGCCTTGAGATCATCAAAAGAAAATAATTGATCTTCAAAGGTTACCAATCGCTGGATCCTCATAAGACTCTTAATCCTTGCTTGCTCGCCATCATTCCTATCGGGAATATTGACCTCTAAGACTTGGCAGGCATAGCGAAGTGACTTGACTGGTGCTGTCATGTAGATAAAAATCCAATCACCTGTCTTTATCCCTGCTTTCTGTGTCCAGAGCAGGCTGTCAGATAGAGCAAAGGCCTTATCGATATCATAGTATTTAGGATTGGCTGGAATGATCCAATAGTCTGGACCTGTCTCAGGCCGATAAGACTTGGGACCTACCAGTTGTCGACTCTTTTCGACGAGTTCGAAGACCAGATCATCCGCTAGGGTTCCATCTAAAATAATAGAAATCCAACTCTTTTTATTCATATGATAGCTGGGATAGATGCCATCTAAGGCCAGGAGGCCTTCTAGCTTTTCTTTATCAATTTTAATATTGAGGACTTCGACAGTTTTATGGCCGCCAGAGTGCTCCGGTAATAATTTCTCAATAGGAAGGGGAAAAATCAAAGCATACCACTTGTGGTTGTCCGGATGCCGATAAGAGCTATACTGCGGATACTTTTCAAAAGGGTGATCATAATCATCTCCATAAGTCTGATCTAAGAATCTCGCCAAGTGATTGGTCTGGTCAAAAACAAAAGGGCTTTTATCAAAACATTGGTCAGCTATGGTCCTTAAAAATTGACCGTAAGCTGCTTTGACTTGGCCAATATAACTGCCGCTGGCGGTCGGTACTTGAATAGCTAGATAAGGTTCGCCAAGATCCTGATCAAGAAGTTGTCCTTTCACCTGACCATCTGCTGTCACCCACAGCTTAGCTAGAAATTCCCCATCCATGATAGTCTCCTGATAGGTGTAAGTCGTTTTCTCCTGTTTAAATCCAAAAGCTAACAATTTAGCTATATTAGGTTTATACTTTTCAAAAAAATTATCCTCAAAAGCCATCCCTATCCCATCTCCTTTTTAGATATTGTACCAAAAAAGTCTGGGACCAAAGTCCAGACTCGTTAGTATGATTCTAGAATTACTAGATTGATGCAGTGGTTGATTATAAGATATTATCAAATTCTTCACGCACTGCTTGGGGCCAAACACTCGATTGGACTTCGCCAATGTGTTTTTTTCTAAGCAGGAACATGGCCATGCGAGACTGTCCAATACCTCCACCAATCGTTAAAGGGAAGAGACCGTTTAACAATGTTTTGTGCCACTCAAGTTCAAGACGATCTTGATCACCAGTAATCTCTACTTGACGTTTGAGAGATTCCTCATCGACACGGATCCCCATAGACGAGAGTTCAAAAGCGTGTCCAAGCGCTTCATTCCATACTAGAATATCTCCATTAAGTCCGTGATAACCATTTTCTGTCTCACTGGTCCAGTCATCATAATCAGGCGCACGTCCATCATGACGCTCGCCATTTGGAAGCTCTCCGCCAATACCGATTAAAAAGACAGCTCCGTACTCTTTAGTGATGGCATCCTCACGCTCTTTTGCTGTCATATCAGGATACTTCTCTACCAGATCTTCTGTATGGATAAAGGTGATTTTTTTAGGTAGAATGGCATCTATATCAAATCTAGCTTCTACTGCTAGCTCAGTCAAGCGAATCGCCTTATAGACCTTTTCAACTGTTTCTTTAAGATAATCAAGATTGCGATGGCCGTCCGGAATGACTTTTTCCCAGTCCCACTGGTCCACATAGACAGAGTGAATCTGATCTAGAGAATCCTCATCTGGACGTAGAGCCTTCATATGGACAAAGAGCCCTTCGCCTTCATTGAAACCAAAGCGTGCTAGGGTATGGCGCTTCCACTTGGCCAGAGAATGAACGACTTCATAAGTTTCATCTGGAATTTTGAGGACATTTACCCGAACAGGATTTTCTACACCACTCAAATTGTCTTGCATTCCATCTCCCACACGACTTAAAATAGGGCCTTGAACCTCAACGATATCAAGTTTATCAATCAGATACTGTGTGAAAGTATTCTTGACAAATGAAATCTCCTGCTGCTGGTGAATGAAGCTTTTTTTCATAAAACACTCCTCCTCAAATGATATTACTGGTCTCTAGATCTCAAACAAGAATAAAAATGATGGGGCAGCAAGAAGAAAGGATGGACGAATCCTTGTCTTCTGCTTTTCCTATTTCAAATCTTTTTCTTTGGATACCTATTAAGGCTTACCAGTATTACTTAATAAAACTCATCAGATACTTTAATGAGTGAATTCATTATAGACCATTCTTTTGAAAATTCCAATGATTTTTCAAAATTATTGCTTAATTATTCGCTTTCTTACATTATTACTTTTATAGGAGGGGCATTATTTGATAGAAAACTATAATTTATCAACAGTTTCTTTAACTCAGTTCATTTTCAATCTTCTTTTACCATCACGGAGCTAATCTTAACATCACCCCAATTTTTTTCTGAAAAGTGACTCTTAGTATCTTTTGCACCTATCCATGCTCGGATAACCGTACGCCCTAGAATATCTCTAGTCTGCCTTTGAAAGTCTTTTACTGTCAGTCCTTTGTCTGTAAGTGCTTGTTGAAAATCGCTCTTTGTGCCACCATCCATGATCGTAAGAGTCTGCGATAAGGTTTGAGTCTTTTTGAAATACTCAAAAACAACCTGTACCTCCAGCTTGTCTGTCAACTGGTAATAACAAAAGATAGATATCGGCTCTTCATCAGATTCTTTATGCACTATTACCCTTACGTAAGTGACAGCTGCTGGTAAAGCACTATTTTCTCCTGTTTCATTACTGGCTGAATAAAAATATAAATCAGGTGGAACACCATTGTCTTCCAAAAAGCCCTCTCTATAGGAAACTTCCCCACCAAGATTTTCCGCCAATGTCCCATTAGGACGTTTTTGTAAATTCTGAGCCATCTCATCAAAAACATTATCGTAGTG
>NZ_JBZFUI010000020.1:0-1223 GCF_058314295.1 Streptococcus sp. ALY_208
ATAAGACCAATAGCCTCTGCCACTTTGCCTGAAATATCAGCGTCGGCTACCTGTGTCGCCATATAGAGGAGCTCTGAGCGCAGTAAGATCCGCTGACCATAGTCAGCTGTCCCTTTGATCTTGGCTTGGATATTGTCAATATTATCCCGTGACCATTTCAAGGATTTTTCTTTGGTCTCTTTAATCAGGTTAGCGTATTCTTTTTGAAAATCTGTGGCGATCTTTTTTATATTCTCCCAGTTATCATAGATATATAAAATTTCTACAGCATCTAAGCCCAATGCGGAGGCAATTGAAATGAGATGTCCTAATCCTTGTGAATAAGTTGTTACTGACGGGTGGTCTTCCACACCTGTTAGAGCTAGTTGCAATTCAAGAACGAGACTATTGAACTCAACAGGGGTTAAGGAAACTAATTTTTCGATAGTATCTTCGGGAATATATTTTTTGAGCTCTGCAATAGCATTTTTCTCCAACTTTGCCAGATCTTGACCAGCTGTCAGTAGCTCTGGGTGATAATCTTTGGAAGCCACTAAAATCTCCCCATTACCAGCGATCTGATAAGCCCCAAAGTCATGGGAGGAATGTCCGTCCATCATGCTAGTATACTCTATAGGGACAATGACCTTAACTGTCCCTAGCTGGTCCTCATAAGGTTTATCACGATTGAGCATGCTGACGGGATCAAGCGGATTGACGTAGTAGGTGGTCCTATCGCTCAAAGCTTGGATATGTTCTTTACTATAACCTTCTTTTTCCAAGCTCTTGGTCGCATCGGGACCATTGAAGAGGACGATTTCATCAACTTTCTCCAATTCCTTATCCGTCAGACCGGCAGCACCCTGGATGGAGGCCATGGTCCCCAAGGAGTGACCTGTGATACTCATCTTTGCATCAGGGGCTGCTTGTGCATTCAGTTCAGCAATCTTGGTCCTCATCCCCTTTGTCGCATGCTCGGCTTGCGGTACAATGGCATCAGTCAAAGCAAAGGCGGCATCATTACTGACCCAATCTTCAAAATTAAAATCGCTGGCATTGGTATTTTTGAGGTAATCTAAAGGATCTTTTGCCAGTTTATCTATATCTATTCCAAAGCCATCACTGCCTCGTACAACAAAGTAGGTCTGGTGGGTATCCTGATTAATAGCCTCAGTATCAGAGACATAGTAGGCATTGTAGCCCGTCTTCTCATTATCCAACATCCCTTCTTGATCGGGCTGAAG
>NZ_JBZFUI010000021.1:0-560 GCF_058314295.1 Streptococcus sp. ALY_208
CTTAGTGCTTACGGAATCTATCTATTATGATCCTGATAAAAAGCTCCTAGAAAAACAGATTCGTCTGATTAAAACAGCTGGAGAAAATGAGGATTATATTGATGATGACACTCATATAAAGCGATATTTGAAGGAATATGACATTGAAAAAAAGGACCTTGATCATTATTATGATGATATTGTTTACGGTTTAGTTCTCAAAGACTGGCTGACGAATTACGATAGCAAATTCAACACCGATGATTATGGTAAGTTTACTACTAAAACCCAGTGGGAAGACTGGTAGATGAACTGCCCGACTATGAGGGAGATAATAGCTACCAATCCGATAAGGAGAAATAGATGAAAAAATATTTCAAGCTAGCGTTCGCTCTACTTTTTGTTCTAGCCTTTATCGGACTGACAGTATATGTTAACTTAGGGATTGACAACAGACACTACGATAATGTTTTTGATGAGATGGCTCAGAATTTACAAAAACGTCCTAATGGGACATTGGCGGAAAATCTTGGTGGGGAAGTTTCCTATAGAGAGGGCTTTTTGGAAGACAATGGTGTTCC